>CANQZZ010000085.1 GCA_947628465.1 uncultured Clostridia bacterium | reverse complement strand
TTTTTATAAGTTCATTTATAGAGTAAATACCTTCTCTGTTATTATCACTTTCCATAGATATTAAAGTTTTAAGTTTATTATTTTGGCTATATTTTATTTTTTCTATTGCTTGTGCATGTTTATTTGTATAAAATATTGCTTCAATTTCTGACCTTTGAATTAATGATTCCAATTCATTCTCGGGAAGAGATTTATCAAGTGGTACTACAATGCCTGTTCCACATACTACTGATAAATACGCAATTTCCCATTCGTATCTATTCTCTCCAATAACTGCTATTCTTTTGTTTTTTAATCCTAAATCAATTAATGCTGTTCCTAGTGCATCAACCATATTTCTAACTTCAGCATGTGTAAATGTTTTATACTTTTTTTCTCCTATTCTTATTTGATAAGCAATTTTATTTCCATACAAATCTTTTGTTTTTTTAAGCATATCTTTTAAGTCTGTTATTTCTAAACTATCGTAAATTATTTTGCTCATTTATCTTTCACCAATATTTGATATATCACAATTTTTTCTTAAAGTCATTAGACTGGGAGGTCAGTACAAAAACAAAAAAGCCAATAAAAAATTGGTGAAAATAGGACCAAATCCCTCTTTCACCAATTTTTTGTTTAAACCATTTTATTTAATTTTTTTTGCTTATTCCTCTAACTACTGTATCTATAAATCCTTTGTATACATCTTCAATGTTTACTTCTCTGCTTTTCTTTAATCTGTATATAAGGCTAGAGCATGTTACTCCAAATACTCCTGAGGCAAGTGCTTCTACATTTCCATCATAAAATTCATCATTTTCAATTCCTTCTTTAATTACATTTTCAATGATTTTTATGTATTCAAAAACAGCTTTTTTGCATTTTTTATTTTTATTTTCTTCGCCCCATATTTGTGAAAAAACAACATTTAAAAATGCTTCATACTTTACTGTAACCTTTATTTGAACTAATATAATTGCTTTTATTTTTTCTAATGCGCAAGTACAATCCTTAGTTTTTATTTCAATATTATTTTTTAATAGTTTTAACCCTTCGTCTAAAAGCATATCAAATATATCTTCTTTTTTAGCAAAGTGATAATATAGCGAACCTTTTGCCACACCTGCAATTGCTGTAATTTCTTCAACACTTGCATTATCATATCCCTTCTCTGCAAATATCTGTACTGCTGTATTAAATATTCTTCTTTTTGTTTTATTCATCTTTCCTTTGTCCATGATATCCTCCTCACTTATTGCTCGTCGAATTGTGTTGTGTATCATTTTAAACATTATATATCTTCTCTATTGCACTAATTGTATCTTCAAAATTAATTTCTTTTGCATATTCATGTTCTTTTTTATATTTGTCCCATCTTACAATCAAACTTTCATCTTCTAAGATATTTGATATTATAGTGTTAAACTTTTCTAAATATTCCTTAGAATTTCTATGTTTGAAAGTTGTATCGATAGCTGCTTTTAATGTACTAACATCTATATCATTCCACTTATATGTTGCAAAATAATATAAATCATAGTAATCTTTCATTCTACTATTAGCAGTATTTCTTTTTAAAACAGTTTCTAGTTTTTCAGCAACTATTGTTTCATAATTATATGTATATAAACTGATATTCTCATTTTCCAATATAGTTTTATAATTATATTCTATTGCTCTTGGCGTAATTAAATCTCCAGTTGAAATATCTATTGAAAAAGGTATTCTTAAATTGCTTAATTTTGCAATTAGTTTAAATCTATATCCATCATATTCATTATCTTCTTTTATTGGCATATTTTTATCTATTTCAAAAATCACATTATCATCTATTTCTAAAGAAATAATTTTATTTATCATTTCTTCTATTGCACTTTTTTCAAAGTTCATTCCTGTAATATTTGCATCTATATCCATTGTTGTTCTCATATTAATTCCCATTATAGAAGATAATAAAAATCCGACCTTTTATAATAAAATTTTCATTATATTCTGATTTTGATAATCTTTCTAAAAATCTTTCAAACATATAATTTTGTAATACTTCTTGCACAGATAATCCATTGTCTTTTGCAAAATTTTTAGATTTATCCATTAATGATTGAATATTTTTTATCATATCATTACCTCTATTATTGCTCTAATTTTTTTCTCACATTTTAGTTTTTTTGCATACTGAATCATAGTAGTTCCATCAATTTCATTATTCGAAAATGCCTTTTTGATAACTTTGTTTCTTTGCTCTATATCTAGCCCACATTTATTTTGGTTTTTTACAATATCACAAATTGTTCTTTCAAGATTATAGGCTTTTATAGTATTACCAAATGGAGATTTTAGTTTTATCACACCAAGTTCTATATTTTCTCTACTTGTATAATGAACTCTTATTTGTTTAGTGTTAATTGAACTAACATTATAATCATTTGGTATTGTTATATCTATAATATTTGGTGTTACTTCTGTTTTGTTTAAAAAGAAAAGAGCAGTATTATAAGAAAAGATTGCATTCTTATATCTGTTTTGAATTATAAAATATTCATCTTCAAAACTATCAGTTTTTCCATAAAGCCCTCTTCCTATTCTAGATATATAATTATCTTTAATTAGTTTATTTATATAATAAAATCCAATTTTAGCAGCCTTAAATTCTTTAATTGTTATTACATTATTTTTTTTATTTACAAAATTTACTATTTTTTCATAACTTTTCATAATTTTCCCCCACACTGAAATTATATCATTTTTTCAGTGTGATAGTCAACTAAATTTAATATATTGTTAAAATTTTCATTTTTTTACTTTTTTTGAAATTTTATATTATTTTTTTCACACAAGCGAACATTTTAATCGGCTCAAAGTGTTCTCGCTCATAGACTACAAAATATTCTAATTTTACTTCACTCATTGCTCGTCGAATTGACTATTGTATAAATCTGCATAGAATCCATCTTTAGCAAGTAACTCTTCATGTGTTCCTTGTTCTACAATATCTCCGTGATTCATTACTAAAATTAAATCTGCGTTTTTTATTGTAGATAATCTATGTGCTATTATAAAACTTGTTCTTCCTTTCATTAAATTATCCATTGCTGATTGAATTTGAAGTTCTGTTCTTGTATCTATTGAGCTTGTTGCCTCATCTAGTATTAAAATTTTAGGATTTGCAAGTATTACTCTTGCTATTGTAAGTAATTGTTTTTGACCTGCTGATACATTACTAGATTCTTCATTTAGTACAGAGTTATATCCTTTTGGAAGTGTTTTTATAAAGTGATTAACGTGTGCTGCCTTTGCCGCTTCTATAACCTCGCTATCACTTGCATTTGGATTACCATATTTAATATTTTCTTTCACAGTTCCTCCAAATAGCCATGTGTCTTGAAGTACCATTCCAAACATTTTTCTTAAGTCACCACGTTTGAAATCTTTTATATTATGACCATCAACCAAAATCTCCCCACTATTTACATCATAGAATCTCATTAAAAGTTTTACCATAGTAGTTTTACCTGCACCTGTTGGTCCGACTATTGCAATTTTTTGGCCTTCTTTAATTTTACTGCTAAAATCATTTATTATAATTCTATCTTCATCATAACCAAAATGAACATTTTTAAATTCTACATTTCCTTTTAATTTAGATGTATCTATATTATTATCTGCCTCTTTTACTTCTTCTTCCTCTTCTAAGAACTCAAATATTCTTTCTGCTGCTGCAACCATTGCTTGAAGCATTGCAGATACTTGCGCTATTTGTTCGATTGGTTGAGTAAATCTCTTATTATATTGTATAAAGCTTTGAATATTTCCTACTGTTATTGTACCATTTATTGCTAAGTAACCACCTACTACAGATACTGCAACATACCCAAGGTTTCCTACAAACATCATCAATGGATGCATTAAACCAGACAAAAATTGTGATTTCCATCCAGATGTATATAATTCTTTATTTGCTTTTTTAAATTCTTTTATTGCTGCTTCTTCACCATTAAATGCCTTTACAATAGTGTGTCCCCCATATATTTCTTCAACTTGACCATTTACATGTCCTAAATATTCTTGTTGTCTTTTAAAATATTTTTGAGACCTTTTTACTATTGTTTTTACAATAAATACTGATATAGGTAATATAACAAATGAAATAATTGTCATTACAACGCTAATTGATAGCATCATTATTATTATTCCTATTAATGTACAAATTGCAGTTATAATCTGCGTAATACTTTGATTAAGGCTTTGAGATAATGTATCTATATCATTTGTAATTATGGATAATACTTCTCCATTAGTTTTCTTATCGAAGTATTTCATTGGCAATTTATTTAATTTTACTGCTATATCATTACGTAATTTATATGTTAATTTTTGTGCAACTGATGTCATTGTAAAGCCTTGTATTAAGCCAAATACCGCACTCATTATATAAAATCCAAGTAATGTAAGTAAGATGCTTGCAACTTTTCCAAAATCAATTCCTGCTCCACCAGATAACTTTCCAACAATTCCATTAAAAATCTCTGTTGTTGCATTTCCTAATATTTTTGGTCCAACTATATTAAAAATTGTACTGCCTATTGCAAATATTATAACTACTGCTATTGCTATTTTATATTTTGATAGATAATCTTTAATTAACTTTTTTGTTGTTCCTTTAAAATCCTTTGCCTTTTGAACTGGGCCTTGCTGTCTTCTCATTGGTCCTGGCATAATTTACTCCTCCTTTCCTAGTTCTTTTTCTGATAGCTGTGACATTGCTATTTCTCTGTATTCTTCACAATTTTTCATTAATTCTTTATGAGTTCCTTTTCCTACAATTTTTCCTTCATCTAATACTATTATTTGGTCTGCATTTAAAATTGTACTTATTCTTTGAGCAACAATTATAACTGTTTTCCCTTTAGTTTGTTTTGATAATTCTTCTCTTAATTTACTATCTGTTTTAAAATCTAATGCTGAAAAGCTATCATCAAATACTATAATTTCTGGATCTATTGCTAAAGCTCTTGCAATTGATAGACGTTGTCTTTGTCCTCCTGATACATTGTTTCCACCTTGTGATATTTCAGATAAAAATCCTTTTTCTTTTCTTTCTATAAAGTCAGTTGCTTGCGCTATATCTGCTGCCTTTTGCATCTGCTCATCAGAAATATTTTCATCCCCATATTTAATGTTTGATTCAATTGTTCCTGAGAATAATATTCCTTTTTGTGGTACAAATCCTATTCTTTTTCTAAGTTCCTTTTGAGGAACATCTTTTACATCAACACCATCTACTAAAAGTTCTCCTTCTGTTACATCATAAAAACGTGGTATTAAATTTACTACTGTTGACTTTCCACTTCCCGTGCTACCTATTAGCGCAGTAGTTTCTCCAGGCTTTGCTGTAAATGTTATATCCTCTATTATTTCCGTATCAGCATCAGGATATCTAAATGAAACATTTTTAAATTCTACATATCCTTTCTTTTCTTCTATAAATTCCTTTGTTTGTTCTTTATCTTTTATTGAGGGTTCAGTTTCTAATACTTCATTAATACGTTTTGCAGATACTGCTGCACGAGGAAGCATTATAGATATCATAGATATCATTAAGAAAGATATTACAATTTGCATTGTGTATTGTATAAATGCCATCATATTTCCTACTTGAAGGATTCCTTCGTCTACTTTATGACCTCCTACCCATATTATTAAAAGCATAACTCCATTCATTACAAACATAAGGGCTGGCATCATAATACTCATTGCTCTGTTTACAAATATATTAGTATCCATTAAATCTTTATTTGCATCATCAAATCTTTTTTCTTCCCTTTTCTCTGTATTAAATGCTCTAATTACTGGAAGACCTGTTAAAATTTCTCTTGATACTAAGTTTAATTTATCAATTAAATTTTGTAACTTTTTAAATTTAGGCATTGCTATTATAAATAGGATTAATACTATTGAAATAACACATACAATTGCAAGGCCAATAACCCAAGCCATTGAGTTGTTACTGTTAGCAAGAACTCTTAAGAAACCTCCCACTCCCATTATTGGAGCATATACAACAGTTCTAAATAACATTGCAATAAGCATTTGAATTTGTTGAATATCGTTTGTATTACGTGTAATTAAAGATGCAGTAGAAAATTCCATAAATTCTTTTCTTGTAAATTGCAAAACTTTTTTAAA
>CANQZZ010000084.1 GCA_947628465.1 uncultured Clostridia bacterium | reverse complement strand
TAGGACTTCCAGAACTTACAGAAACTATATATATAACAGATGTAGCAACAGAAAGTGAAATGGCAGAAGCAAAAAGAATTAGGCAAACACAAGGAAAACATGTAATTCCTGTACCAACATTTGAAATAAAAAAAGATTTTTCTGGATTTATATTAGATCCACTTCAAATCTTTAAATATAAAGGTAAAGGAACAAGTCCATATATATCTGAAAAATCTATAATAAGACCAACATTTAGTTATTTAGGAAATTTTAAAATAACAGATACAGTATTTAGACAAATAATAGAGTATCTTGCAAAAAAAACAGATTCTATACATAGAGTAAACAGAGCAAGAATCGATAAAATAGATGATGAAGAAGGAATTAGTATATATGTTGAAGTAGTTACTGTGTATGGCTATAATATAATAGAAGAGTTAAGAAATTTCAAGAAAAAATGTAAAAAAGAAATAGAAAATCAAACAGCAATGAATGTTGTAACAATGGATATAGTTGCAAAAGGAATATATATGCCAGAAGAATAATAAATTTAAAGGAAGTAAGTATATGAGTTTTGTAGTAGGAATAGATGGCCCAGCAGGAAGTGGCAAGGGAACTGTAACAAAAAAGATAGCAAACAAATTAGGACTAATAAATATAGACACAGGAATTACATATAGATGTGTAGCTTTAGAGGTTTTAAATAAAAATATTTCATTAGACGATAATGAAAAAATAATTGAAGTAGCCAAAAATATAAAAATAGAAATAAAAAATACACCAAATGGTGATATAGTATTTTTAAATGGAAAAGATGTTACAAAAGATATTAGATCAAAAGAAGTAACAAAAATAGTATCACCTATTTCTTCAATAAAAGAAGTAAGATTTTTAATGGTAGATATGCAAAGAAAACTTGCGGAAGGAAAAGACGTTATTATGGAAGGAAGAGATATTTGTACTTATGTATTTCCTAATGCAGATGTAAAAATATATTTAGATGCAAGTATTGAAGAAAGAGCAAAACGAAGATATAAAGAGAATCAAGAAAAAAATATAAATATGACTTATGAAGAAGTATATGAAAGTATTAAAAAAAGAGATGAAAATGATAAAGCAAAAGAAATTGGTGCATTAAAAATTGCAAAAGATAGTGTAATTGTAGATACTACAAGTTTAACAATAGACGAAGTAGTAGATAAAATAATCAGTATAATAAAAGGGGAAGAACATTAATGAAAGAATTGTGTAGACGTGTAATAAAATTTGTATTAAATATATTAATAGTAATAGTTTATAGACCAAAGATTGTTGGATTAGAAAACATAGAAAAAGGTAAAGGTGCTTTAATATGTGCAAATCATGTACATGCATTTGATTCAGCAGTTATCATATTACATAATAAAAGAAAAATAAATGTACTTGCAAAAGAAAGCTTATATAAAAATTGGTTCGTAAAATGGCTTGCAGATATTTTTGGAGTATATCCTGTAAAAATGCAAAGTAAATCTATGGAAAGTATGAAAATATCACTTAAATTACTAAAAAACAATGAGCTATTATTAATTTTCCCTGAAGGAACAAGAAATGGTATGGCAAAGGGAGTAAAACCAAAGGAAGGAGCAGTAAAACTTGCAATAAAAGCAAATGTTCCAATAATACCAATAGGAGTACAAGGAAACTTTAAATTCTTTAGAAAAATAAAATTAAATATAGGAAAACCTATAACATATAATGTATCTAAAGAAGATTCTAATAATAAAGAAGTTCTAGAAAAATTAACACAAGAATTAATGGATGAAATAGTAAGGCTAAGAGATGAAAAAATATAAAGTCTTATAAATAAACAATATAAATATGGTATGCAAAACAAAAAAGCATATCATATTTTTTTATTCAAAAACAAGTCAAGAAATAATATGTAAATTAATGATTATAAAGATTAGGCAAAATTATTGTCAAAATACAACAAAAAAAATATAATAACTGTATTAAATAAAACTAAAGAAAGTGAGGAAAAGACAAATGTTAAAAGAAAAACTAAAAACAAAAAGAGGTATAACCTTAATAGCACTAGTAATAACAATAATAGTAATGTTAATACTAGTAGCAGCAACAGTAACAGTAGCATTAAATGGAGGATTGTTCAAGTCAGCGAAGAAAGCAACAGCTGACACAGAAAATGCAAGAGTAGCAGAAAGTGAGCTATCGAGTGGAAGAGTACAAATCAATAATATTTGGTATGACTCAATAGAGGACTACATTAATGGAATAAAATCAAAGGATCAAGCAGATGAAGTAACAGGAGCAGAAGCTTGGACAGAAGAAAAAGACGAAAGTGGAAATATAACAATAAAAAGAGGAGGGCAAACATTAAATATAGGGGACTATGTAAATTATACAACTGATAATGATAATTCTTCTAGCACAAAGTGGAGAGTACTAGGAGTAGAAAAAGGAAGATTGTTATTAATGGCAGATGCAAATGTAGGATCAACCGTACAATTGGAAGGCAGTGATTGGGGAGAAGACGGACAGCCTTTAGTAGACCAACTAAATAAAGAATGTCAGAAATACTTAAATACAAACTATGCAGAAAGTATAAGAAGTATAAAGGTGGAAGATGTTAATAATATAACAGGATACAATCCATTGTGCGAAGGAATAAAAAATCCAACAGATGAACAAATAAAATCTGGCTCAAAGTATGGTAAAGATCAAACCTATGAATATGGAAATAAGGTTAAATACACATGGAGTAATAATGGTGCTAAAAAAGTAATATATGATGATAAAGAAGCAGGTGGAAATGGAAAACATGTGAACTTAACAAGTTCTGAAACAAAATTTATAATTCCACCAGACAGCAAAGAATTAGGTGGCGAAGGCTTAACAGTAGAAAGTACATATTATTATTACTATCCACATACATTATCTACTGATAGTAGTACTTCAAGTGATGTAAAAGGAATATCAACAACAAGTCCAGCATATAAAATGATATTTGAGAATTCGTCTGGCGCAAAAGAATCATATTGGCTTGCTTCGCCGTGTGTCAGTGCGGGCACTGGCCGTGTGCGCTGGAGCTTGCGCTTTGTGACCTCTAGTGGGCGCGTGAACTACTACTATGTGTGGACCTCTTACATCGGTTCGAGTAGCACTTCGTTTGGCGTTCGCCCCGTAGTTTCTCTAAAGTCTGATGTCAAATTGACAAAGAACAATAGCGGTACACAAAATGAAAGCGTAACTTATACAATAGATAATTAACGGTATGAAATCACGGCGTGCCAGGCCTTGTGTCTGGCCGCCGTTTATAGGTAAGTGATCTTATTATGGCAGTTATTAATGTAGTAAAAACTATAAAAAGAATTCATGAAGATACTATTGTACTTGTAAAAATAGGAAAATTTTATAACGTATATGGAAAGGATTCATATATACTTTCATATTTATTTAATTATGGATTGCGAAAGGTTGAAAATACAAGTACGAGTGGTTTTCCTAAGGAATCTATAAACAAAGTAATGGCAAAATTAGAAAACAAGAAAATAAATTATATAGTAGTAGATAGAAGAAATAACTATTTGGTTGACTACGAATCAGATAATAAAAATTTGAATATGTATAATAAAATTTATGAAAAAGCAAGGCAATATATTAATGCAAAAAATCGAGTAAACGGTATATATGAATATTTAGTGCATAATTTGAATAATAAAAAATTAATAGATGAAATAGAGAAAGTGTTAACAAATGAAAGAAGAAAAGTTTAAAACTTTGCAATTTATTAGAGAGTTTATTGTTAAAGCTGAAAAAGAATTAGATAATTTTCCTAAAAAAGATATAGAAATTAAAAGAAAGATTAAAGAAAATGCTTATGAATTGTTAGAAATTATATATGAAGTCAATATAACCGAAGACAACATAAAAAAAGTAGATTTATTAGAAAAGGGTATTGCAAAAATTAAAATAATAGATTTTTTAATTAATTTAAGTTATGACAAACAATTAATGCCACAAAAGAGATACATTAAATTATCAGAGAAATTGGATGATATAGTAAAATATATATCAGGTTTACTTAAAAAAAGTAAACAATAGGGTAGGGTTGTATGGCTTGCTTCGCCTTGTGTCAATGCGAACACTGGCAATGTGAACTGGAGAATGCGCAATGTGAACTCTAGTGGAAACGTGAACAACAACAATGTGTGGAACTCTAACAACGGTTCGAATAGCACTTCGAATGGCGTTCGCCCCGTAGCTTCTAAAAAACTGTGGTTACTATTATTGCGATATAGTAAGAGAAGTTTTAGATAGAAACAAACTTTTATCCTTTAATTATGTTTTGCATAATTATAAACGGAAAATAGATAAATAAATTTGTTAGTAGGAATTTTATACCGAAAGGGAGTTTATTTTAGAACTATTTGAACTAAAAATGAGTAATTTTAATTACTCATTTTTAATTGATCATAACAAATTAGTGTACTTACTAAACTAGATAATGGTATTTTATTCGTTTTATATAAATAAATGCGTTTTTTTATTTTTCTGTTCATACTTCTATATTTGATGTATTTACCGTAAGTATTCCTTCCTAAAAATATAAAATTGTTAGTACTTTTATAAATTCTAGTTTTTTTATTTAATTCTAATTTTTCTTTTTCTAAAAAAGATTTAATTTCTTTTAAGCAATATTTCAAATAGTCTTTAGAGTGATGAAATAATAAAAAATCATCTTGATATCTAACATAATATTTAATTTTTAAATTTTCTTTTATAAAATGATCTAAATCATTTAAATAAAAAATTGCTAATATTTGACTTGTCATTGCACCAATACTTAGACCGCTTTCTTCGGAGTCTATAATATCGAATATAATCTTTAATGCATCTTTGTCCTTAATACGCCTTTTGATTTTTTCTTTTAAAATATCATGGTCAATACTAGAAAAAAATTTACTAATATCACATTTTAAGATATAATATTTGTCATATTTTATTTTACAATTTCTACGAAATTTTTTAGCGAGCTCTATACCTTTTGATGTACCTAAACCAGTTCTACTAGCAATATTAACATCTAATAAACAAGGTAAAATAGCAGGATAAATGATATATCTAGAAACTAAATGATTTACTATTTTATCATGCATAGCTTGGCTAACAATTCTTCTCTGTTTAGGTTCGTAAATAGTAAAAACATTTACAGGACCAGGAATATAACGTTTATTTTTTAAAACATTATAAATCCTTGATACATAAATTGCTTTATACTCTTTAAAACTAGCAACTTTTGACTTGTTCTTAGTATTTTTGCAAACTTCATCAAAAACATTTATTATATTATCCAACTTATAAATGTTTGAATATAAATTTCCATATCTTTTCATACAAAAACCTACTTATATAATTTCTAAAACTGAGTTTTGTAATTTCTCTAAAAACTTATATGCTTCTGAAATAGATAAAGTATTAATATCAATAGACTTTATGAGATTTAGTAAATCTATAATTGCTTCACTTTGGTTATATTCCTTGAGTTTATATGAAATGTTTTGATTTGGTTCAATTATTTTTACTTGAAGACTGTGAGCTTTAAAAATTTTCATATATTTTTCAAGACTATTACAAGGAAAACCACATTTGACAACAGATGGAGTAAAATTATTTATTTTAAAATTAAAAAGATTTGAAAGAGTATAGGCATCTTCATCTAAAGCAATAAAGAATATACCACTTTTGAAAAGATAAATAGTTTTGGAATTTTGTTTTTTTAAATCTAAATATATATTATATATCTTACTCATTTGTATCACCTGAAATGATTATATTATAAAAGAAATGCATAAATTGTCGAAATATGTCCAAGAATAAATAAAATTCATATTTTTTGAAAAATCTTTGGAGAATAAATATATAAAATAAAGTGTCCTAAAAATTGTATAAATATTACAGAAGTATTACAAAATAATAACAAAATAAAAAAACTATTGACAATGAAAAAACAAAGATGTATTATTTAAACGCAAAGTATAAATATAACGAAACATAACAACTTGAAAACAGTAAATACTTTAAAAAAACAAATGAAAGGAGACAGGGAACAAATGTCAAAAGAAAAACTAAAAACAAAAAGAGGTATAACCTTAATAGCACTAGTAATAACAATAATAGTAATGTTAATACTAG
>CANQZZ010000083.1 GCA_947628465.1 uncultured Clostridia bacterium | reverse complement strand
GAAATGATTTTGCAAACTCTGCAAAAAGTTTGTGACAATTCAATTTATTCATATCAAAATCAAATAAAGGAAGGCTTTATTACAGTAAAAGGAGGACATAGAGTAGGTATTACTGGAAATTGTGTTATCGAGAATAATAAAGTAAGTAATATAAGTTATATATCAAGCATTAATTTTAGAATAGCAAAAGAAATAAAAGGATGTAGCAATAAAATACTTAAATATGTTTTGGATTTAGATAATAACAGCATTTATACAACACTTATTGTATCACCTCCGGGTGTAGGAAAAACTACAATGCTAAGGGATTTAATTAGAAAGATAAGCACAGGAATTGAAAAATTTAATTTCCATGGCATTAATGTTGGACTAGTTGACGAAAGAGGAGAAATTGCAGCTATGTATAAAGGCATTCCTCAAAATGATATTGGTATAAGAACAGACGTGCTTGATAATGTTCCAAAAGCAATTGGTATGAAAATGCTTATAAGGTCAATGGCACCAAAAGTTATTTCAGCAGACGAAATAGGTGGAAGTGATGAAATTGAAGCAATTAATTATGCAATCTGCTCTGGTGTAAAAGGTATATTTACAGCTCATGGATCAACTTTAGAGGAAATATCAATAAACCCAACACTGAAAATATTATTAAATCTTCACGCATTTGAAAGAATAATTTTTTTAAATGATAAAAATAAAAAGGCAGAAATAGATTCAGTTTATACATTAAATAAAAAAACATTAGAATATCAATTAATGGACTAGCCATTAATAATTAAAATTGGAGGACATATGTTACTAATTAAAATTATAATTTATTCATTTATATTTTTATCTTGTTCCTTAATAGGAATGCTAATTTCAAAAAAATATATAAATAGGGTAAATGAATTAAAAGAATTTAAAAATGCATTAAATATGTTTAAAACAAAAATAAGATATACTTACGAACCGCTTCCAGATATATTTACAGAAATATCTCAAAGTGTAAGCCCAAATATTTCGGAAGTATTTAGCACAGCAGCTCAAAAAATGGAAGTTTGTACGGCAGGTGATGCATGGAATTTAGCATTAAAAGTAGAAGACTTAAATATAGATGATGAAGATAAAAACGTATTGCAAAATCTTAGCAAATTGCTTGGAAAAACAGATTTGCAAGGTCAACTTAATCAAATAGAAATGACATCTGATTTTTTAGATAAACAAATAAAAAAGGCAGAAATTCAAAAAGATAAAAACGAAAGATTGTATAAAACATTAGGGATGATAATTGGGATGGCAATAGTAATAATACTTGTTTAAAGGAGTTTACATATATGAATATAGATTTATTATTTAAAATAGCTGCAATAGGAATTTTAGTTGCAGTTTTGCATCAAGTTTTAGTAAGAGCAGGAAGAGAAGATCAAGCAATGATGACAACACTTGCAGGCTTAGTTATAGTACTTACTATGGTAATAAAAGAAATAAGCACATTATTTAATACAGTAAGAACAATATTTGGATTGTAAGGTGAATTTCAGTGGATATAGTAAAAATAATAGGTGTAGGTTTAATTGCACTTATAGTAATTATTATACTAAAGCAGTACAAGCCTGAATTTGCAATATATGTTTCAATAACAGCAGGCATTATTATATTAATAATGATTATGGACAAGTTAGGAGCAGTTTTTAATCTTCTTACTAACCTTACAAATAAAACAGGAACAGGAAGTAGTTTTTTAAAAATTCTACTGAAAATTACAGGTATTGCCTTGCTTACTGAATTTGCAGTAAGTATTTGCAAAGATTCAGGAGAAACTGCTATTGCAAGTAAAATAGATTTAGGTGGAAAGATAATTATAATTAGTATATCAATTCCAATAATTACAGCATTATTAGAATTAATTACAAATATATTGCCATAAATTAGGGAGAACAAATGATTAAAAAGATAGTTATATTATTCATATTATTCTATTTAACTATATTTCCAATTACTTATGCAACAGATGAAATAATTTCATCACAAATGGATGCGCTTAATCTATCATCATTTATAAAAGAAGGAGAAAAATATACAAAAGATGTTTTCTCAGATATGAATCTTTCAGATACTTTAAACTCAGCAATTAAAGGTGAAGTTAATAATGAAGGAATATACAAAGGAATATTAAAAATCTTTGGAAAAGAACTTGCAAGCACAATTTCCCTGTTAGGAAGTATTTTGGTAATAATCATAATTCATAGCTTACTTAAAAGTTTTACAGATAATTTAAATAATAAAGAAGGAATAAGCCAAATTGCATACTATGTTGAATATATTTTAATTGTAACGCTAGTTATGGCCAATTTTGCAAATATCATATCTATGATAAGAGAAGCTATTTCAAACTTGGTAGGCTTTGTAAATTGCCTAATTCCGATTCTACTTGCATTAATGTCAGCTACTCGGAAATGTTGCATCAGTTACATTAATACAACCAATAATAATATTTTCTGTAGTTTTTATTGCAAACGCAATAACTTTATTTATTTTGCCACTCACCCTTATTGCAACAGCATTAGGAATAATATCAAATTTATCTGATAGAGTTCAAATAGGAAAATTATCTAAATTTTTAAAATCAGGAATAACTTGGGTATTAGGCATAGTAATTACTGTGTTTGTAAGTATTCTATCCCTAGAAGGAAGTCTAAGTAGTAATGTAGATGGTTTGGCAGCAAAAGGAATAAAGGCAGCATCAGGTTTTATTCCAGTTGTAGGAAAAGCTTTAGGAGAGTCAGTTGATATGGTAATTGGATCTACCTCTCTTCTTAAAAATTCAATTGGAATAGTTGGTATGATTGTAATTATTGGTATATGTGCTATGCCAATAATAAAACTAACAATACTCACAGTTACATATCATTTTGCATCTGCAATATGTGAGCCGTTAGCAGATAAGAAAATAATTTCTTTATTAGAACAAATGGGAGGGACGTTTAAAGTACTTCTTGGAATAATGTTTTTTGTCTCAGTTTTACTTATTGTAGGACTTGCAATGTGTATTAAGATATCTAATAGTGGGATGATGTATAGGTAGGTGGAATAAGTTGATTTCATTTATAAATTCGTGGGCAAAGGGAATAATATTAGCAGTAGTAATAGCAACAATAATAGAAATAATACTTCCAGAAGGAAATAATAAAAAATATGTAAAAACAGTTATAGGGATATATATAGTCTTTGTAATAATGTATCCAATAATATCAAAAATAACAAACAAAAATATAAACTTTCAATCAATTGTAGATGATACAACAAGTAAAATAAATGAATATGAGTCAAATAATACTTTAGCAATAGAAACAAGTAGCTATATAGAAAAAGTATATAAAGAAAAAATAGAGGATGAGCTGACTAAAAAAGTAAATGAAAAAGGATATAAAGTTGATTCATTAAAAATCTATGTAAATACTAAAACTGAAGAAACTTATGGAGAGATTAATAATATCATAATGGAAGTTTCTAAATTAGATGAAAAAAATGAAGTAAGTAAAACCAATAATGAAAATTATATTAGTAATACAAATACTAATAGCGTAGATAAAATAGAAACTGTTGAAATTAAAGTAAATGATTCTTCTAATATAAAAAATACGGATAATAAAGACATTTCAAAAGAAGAAATTGATTCTTTAAAGGAATACATTTCTACAACTTATGAAATCGAAAAAGATAAAATATATATTAATGAGTAGGTGAAGATTATTATGTTTAAAGGAATTTTTAAAGATTTTAAGTCAAAATTTACAAAAAATATGGAAGGGAATAATAAAAGAAAAATAGAAAATTTAGTTGTGTTTTTAATACTTCTAATAATCACTATTATAGCTATAAATACAATATGGGGAGAAAATAAAAAAGAAACGAATCTTCATCAAGAGCAAACAAATACGACATATAAGCAACTGGCGCAAACTATAGATAATACAATAAACAGTAATAATCAGGATTTAAATGAATATAATTTAGAGCAGAGTTTAAAGGACATACTCTCAAAAATATCCGGAGTTGGTAATGTAGAAGTTTTAGTTACATATTCGCAAAGTAGCGAGGTTGTTCCAATGTATAACGAAAAAAACACACAAAATAGTACAGAAGAAACCGACACAAATGGAGGTGTAAGAAAAATTGAAGAATTAGATTCGAGTAAAGAAATAATTTTTGAAGATAGTGACAATGGAGAAAAAACTCCAGTAACTCAAAAAGTTGTAATGCCAAAGATTGAAGGAGCTATAGTTACTGCAGAAGGCGCACGGAAATGCCAACATTAAAACAAATATAGTACAGGCTGTTTCAGCAGCAACGGGCCTTCCTACATATAGAATACAGGTATTTGAAATGTCTAAAGAATAAAAAAGGAGGTTTTTATGAAAGTTTTAAAAAGAAATCAATTAATTGTTTTGGTAGTTTCATTAATGTTAATAACAGCAGGCTATTTAAATTTTACAGCAAATAATAATGAGGAGAATGTTCAGACAAGCACCATTGCAGATAGAGATGATGAAACTATAGGTGATGCACAGCTTGTAAGTACTGTGCCAAGTGAAAATGAAGAAGATATTGTAGAGAATTTAATAAGTGGAGAAGGAAACAGTCAAGACAGCTCAAGTGATACAGAAAACAGTATGATTGTTGATAATACAACTCCGACAAGCAGTGTGGCAGACACTGAAAGCGACAAAGAAAACAGCAATAACATAAATCAGGATTTTTATTTTACAACATCTAAATTAGAAAGAAATACAATGTACTCTGAATTATTAGAAACATATCAAGAAATGTATAACAATTCTAATGCAAGCAATGATGAGAAATCAAAGGCATTAGAAAAAATAAATGAAATAAACAATACAAAAAATGGAATAATGATAGCAGAAAATTTAATAACAGCAAAAGGTTTTGAAGATGCAGTTATATTTGTAAATGAAGGAAGTATAAGTGTTATAATAAAAGCAGATGAACTAAAAGAAGAACAAGTTGCACAAATTCAAAACATAGTCTCAAGAGAATTAAATGCAAAAGCAGAGTCTATACATATTAGTAATAAATAAAATTAAAAAGCTTAAAACTATGCGGGGATACATACTTGCATAGTTTTTTTGTTACGCAAATAAAAGAATAATCATATAATAAAGTAATTAGAAAAGGAGGCAAAATGAAAGACCTATATTTAGATGCAAAAAATATAATGAAAAAAGACCCAGCAGCAAGAAATATATTAGAAGTAATTATTTTATATCCAGGTTTTCATATCTTAGTATTTCATAGAATAGCACATTTTTTATACAGACATAAATTATTCTTTATTGCAAGATTAATATCTCAAATAGGAAGATTCTTTACAGGAATAGAAATTCATCCGGGTGCAAAAATTGGTAAAAGATTATTCATAGACCATGGCATGGGAATAGTAATTGGTGAAACAGCAGAGGTAGGAAATAATTGTACAATTTACCATGGTGTAACACTTGGAGGCACACGGAAAAGACAAAAACAAAAGACATCCTACAGTAGGAAATAATGTAATGATTGGTGCAGGGTCTAAAATTCTTGGACCCATAAACATCGGAAATAATGTTAAAATTGGAGCAGGGGCAGTTGTACTTCATGATATAGAATGTAATTCTACAGCAGTAGGTGTTCCTATAGATAGAATAATAAAAAAATAGCGAAAAATATTGAAAAAAAAGACAAATGATGTTATTATTTAAATATATTAATATAAGGAGATAAGCCATGAAAAATAAAGGTATTTTAATTATAGGACTAATTGTATTAGCCGTAATTGTTATAATAACAGTTTGTTTATTAAACAATAAAAAATCGACACAAACAAATTCAGATGTAGCAAATACTTTTTCATTAAAATATGAAGGTGTAGAAGTTATACCAGGAACAGAATTTGATGAAACACAAATTTCAAAAGAGGCTTCTGTAATAGAAGTACCAAGTTGTGCATTTGAGGGAAGCGACAAAGTATATACTTATGACAATGCAGAAATAACAGTTGCAGATGTTGATGGAAAAAATACAGTTTATTCTGTATATTTCATAAATTCTGAAATGCAAACAAATGAAGGAGTAAAAATAGGTAGCACAAAACAAGATATGATTGATAAGTATGGCAGTGAATATGAACAAGTATTAGAAAACAGATTTGT
>CANQZZ010000082.1 GCA_947628465.1 uncultured Clostridia bacterium | reverse complement strand
CCAACAATTGGAATATTTAATTTTCTTGCTTCTAATACAGCAATTCTTTCATTTTTTGGATCAACTACAAACATTGCCCCAGGCATTCTTGTCATGTTTTTAATACCACCTAGATTTTTTTCTAGTTTTTCCATCTCATTTTTTAATGCAGCAACTTCTTTTTTAGGTAATACATCAAATGTACCATCTTCTTGCATTTGCTCTAACTTGTTTAATCTTTCAACTCTTTTTCTTATTGTTTTAAAGTTTGTAAGCATTCCTCCAAGCCATCTTTGGTCAACATAGAACATATTACTTTTTTCAGCTGCTTCTTTAATACATTCTTGTGCTTGTTTTTTTGTTCCTACGAAAAGAATATCTTTTCCTTCTTCAGCTACTTCCTTAATAAATTCATAAGCCTCATCGATTTTCTTTGATGTCTTTTGTAAATCAATAATATGGATACCATTTCTAGCTTGATAAATATATTCAGCCATTTTAGGGTCCCATCTTTTTGTTTGGTGTCCAAAATGTACACCTGCTTCTAGTAATTGTTTCATTGCAACTACTGCCATTTTTCATTCCTCCTTGTTTTTCCTCCACATAGTTTTTTTCATTTAAGAACACTTTTACATATATAAAAGCACAATCTTAAACTGTAACTATATGTGCGTATTTTTCAACTGTTATATTATACCAAAGTTTTCATAGCTTTGTCAACTATTCCGCAAAATAATTTTAGAGCAGGAAATTCCTACTCTAATTTGTCTTATTATATGTTTTCATACATTAATTGTTTTCTACTTTTCTTGCAACTACAGCAAGTCTTCCATCAGTTGTATGATACGAGCATGTAGTAAGTGTTAAAAGTTGATCTCCATATTCTGCTGTAACTCCTGTATCATATAAACTTGCTTTTTTTGCTTCATTTACATAGTTATTAAATTCTTCCTCATTTTCTGCATTAATGAAATAATAATATCTAAATACATTAGTTTCAGATTTATAATATACTCTTGATAAAAATACACTTAGTATTTCGTATTCTGCATCTTCTTTATCTGTTGTTAATCTAATTGTTTTATGGTATTTATAATAATCTTCTTTATTATACTCTTCTAATCCTTTAAACATTTCCGTGCTACCTATATTATTGTGTCCATATATTAAAAGATTTGTACTAGGAATACTCCAGTCGTAATCTTTGTCTAAGAATAGTGAACCATCTTTTGAATATTCTTTTTTATAATTGTGTGTCATATAATATTCATTATCTTCACATTGTAATACTGGATAACTTATATTACTATTAGGTATTTCTAACCAACCTATTATATCAGAATTTTCTTTTTGTAATTCTTTTACTTTTTCTATTCTTTCATTTGGTTTAGTTTCTTCAACATTGCTAAATATTTCTTTTAATTCGTCATTCTCATTTTTATTCTTATATTTGTTATATACAAAGAATGCAGTTATAGATACACTTATTATAAAGATTAATATTAATAGTAATAATACTATTCTTTTTTTGGTTGATTTAGTTTTATTAATTTTAGTTCTATTTGATTTAGTTCTTTCTATTTTTCTTTTATCTGATTTACCAGTCTTTTCATGTTTTCCCTTTGCCATAAATTTCTCCCCTTTTATATGTTATATTTATATCATAAAAGTCGCATTTTTTCAATATTTTTCATAAAAAAACAAAAGGGATTTTTCCCTTTTGCTTTTCTTTATCTATACATCAAATTATTTGCTATATTTTTTTACTGTTACTATTCCAGCTACTGATACCATAGCTACTACTGATGAGATTAATGCTACATCTATTGTACCCATTTTTGGTGTATCATCTTTTTCTGCTGGTTTTTCTTCTGCTGGTTCTTCTACTGGTTCTTCTTCTACTGCTTTTTCTGGTATTTTTTCAAATCTTACTTCTAATTCCAAATCACTTGATATTACTTGGTCTAGTGTAAATTTAGTATTTGTTCCTTTAATAAATAAACCAACAAATTTATAACCTTCTTTTGTCATTAATGCTTCTAAATCTGCTACTTCTGCTTCTGATAATCCACCATTTTCTTCATTAGCACTTAAAGTTTTATCTTTTTTCATTGTAAACTCATAACCATCAACTGTTACTTTTACAACACTTCCATCCTCTGGTAGTTTTAGTTCTACATCTGTAGGATCTACTTTAACTATTACAGTTGCTTTATCTGTACCGATTTCGAATTCAAATTTAGCTAATTGAAATACCTCTGTTTGACCCTCTAATTTATTTTCATTAAGAGATACCCAAGCGCTATATTCAGATGCATTAGTGTCTGGTGTACAACTTGAATTTGTTCTAACTATTCCTTCATAATCTGTATATACTGCTTTTAATTGCCCCTTGGTAAAATCACTAGATAAAGTAAGTTTAAATCCTATGTCCCAACCATTTGCTACTCTATCAACGCCAGCTTGTCCTGTTGGATCATCGATTGCATGCCATACAAGTTTACTGATGTCTGTTTTTGTTAGTGTTAGTGTGTATACTTTACCTTCTGTTGAACTACTTACTGTTCCTCCTGATAAAGATGTAACATCTGTTATTGTGATATCTGTTGCTTTTACTGTATTTGTTAATGCAAGTGCTAACACAAACAATACAGCTAATAATGTAACCATTAAGATTTTTTTCTTCATTTAAATTCCCCCTTATTTTAAAAAAATCTAATCATTTGTTTACTAAGTCATATTATTACATTATTATTTTTTTTGCAAGGCTTTTTTTAAATTTTTTTACTTTTTGTATTTTAAAATTCACATAACCATTATCTAAGACTTGCTACAATGGGCAATCTACCATCTTTTACATAAAAAAAATAGTATTAAATTATTTCTAATCTAATACTATTTCTTTATTTTGATATTTTAATTATATTCTTTATAATTATTTGCTATATTTTTTTACTGTTACTATTCCAGCTACTGATATCATAGATACTACTGATGAGATTAATGCTACATCTACTACACCTGTTTTTGGTGTATTGTCTTTTTCTTCTGGAGTTTTTGATGTATTGTCTTCTTCTACTGGTTTTTCTACTTCTGATGGAGCTTCTTTTTCTGCTGTTAATTCTGCAATTTGTGCTTTTAATTGTTCTATTGTTAAATCTTGGTCTGCTAATAATTCTTCTGCTATTTGTAATCTTTCTTCTATGTCTTTTTGTGCTAATCCTTGCTCTTTTAATTCTTCTTCTAACACTTCTAATTTATATGTTACATACTCATCTTTATTCCATAATGTTTTATCGTCACTTTCACTATCATCTTTATCTTGAAGTGTAACACCTTCTGCTTTAATTTTTACTATTAATGTTGTTTTTGTTACTCCTGTATTATCATCATCATATTTCCAATCATATGATTTTGTATATGATATGTAGCCTGTTCCATCTTCTACAGCTTTTTGTAATTTTTCTACATTGATTCCAAAGAATTGATCAAATGCATTTGCCTCATATACAGTTCCATCATTTTCAACACCTTTTGTTGCTCCGTCTGGACGTTTAACATTAACTCCTATCCATCCATAACCATCTGGTCTATCTGCATCATTTCCATCAATAATTTTTAATGCTGCAATAGTATAAACAACTTCTATTGTTTGTTCAGAACCATTTGTATTGCTTGTTATTGTTGGTTCTTTTATCTCAGTTGCAAGTTTAGTATCTTCTTTAGTTGCATCTACTACTGTTGCTTCTGCTAACTCAGCTGCCATTACTGTAGTACCAATAACGCCTATAATTAATGATACTACTAATAATGTTACAATTGTTAAGATTTTTTTCTTCATTTAATTTTCCTCCCAATTTAAATAATTTAAACTATCGATCTTTAGTTTACAAATACATACTATAACATTATACATTTTATTTCAATATTTTTAGTATTTTTTGATATACATAATTCTACATAAACATATATGATTATTGTTACACTCAATAAAAAATTAGACAAATTTATTTTACTAAATTTGTCTAATTTTATTTCTTATGCTGTTTCACCTTGATTTTGATTATTAATAGGCTTCTTTTTTATTTTCTTTTTCTTAACTTCTTTGTTTTCGTTTATAACTAATTTTGGTCCAGCTTTCTTTTCCACTGTTTCTTTTGTTATAATACATTTTTCTATTTTAGGATTCGTTGGTATATCAAACATTATATCTCTCATAATATCTTCTATTATAGAGCGAAGACCTCTTGCTCCTGTATTTCTTTCTATTGCTTTTTCTACAATTGACTCAAGTGCTTCATCTTCAAATTCTAAATCAACCCCATCTAACTCTAGTAACTTTTTATATTGTTTCGTTAATGCATTTTTTGGTTTTGTTACAATATTAATTAAGGCTTCTTTATCTAATTCTTTTAATGTTGCAATTATTGGAAGTCTTCCAACAAATTCTGGTATTAGTCCAAATTTTAATAAATCTTGTGGTAATAATTCTTCAAATATTTTATATTTGTCTAACTCTTTTTTACTTTCTATTTGAGCTCCAAATCCCATAGATTTTTTTCCAACTCTATCTTTTATTATTTTTTCTAGTCCTTCGAAAGCTCCTCCACAAATGAATAATATGTTTGATGTATCTATTTGTAAGAATTCTTGATGAGGATGTTTTCTTCCTCCTTGTGGTGGTACTGATGCAACAGTTCCTTCTACTATTTTTAATAATGCTTGTTGTACACCTTCTCCACTTACATCTCTTGTGATTGATGGATTTTCAGACTTTCTTGTTATTTTATCTATCTCATCTATATAAATAATACCTTTTTGTGCTTTTTGAATATCATATTCTGCTGCTTGTATTAATTTAAGTAGTATGTTTTCAACATCTTCACCAACATATCCCGCTTCTGTAAGAGTTGTTGCATCTGCTATTGCAAATGGAACATTTAAGATTCTTGCAAGAGTTTGTGCAAGAAGTGTTTTACCACATCCTGTTGGTCCAAGAAGTAATACATTACTTTTTTGTATTTCTACATCATCTATTATTTCATCACATGATATACGTTTATAGTGATTATATACTGCAACAGATAATGTTTTTTTAGCATCTTCCTGTCCTATTACATATTCATCTAATATGCCTTTTATTTCTGCTGGTGTAGGTATATCCTCAGACTTTACATCTTCATATCCTAAATCATCTTCATAATGCTCATCTTCTAATATATTATTACAAACTGCAATACATTCGTCGCAAATATATGCATTAGGGCCTGCTACAATTCTTTTTACCATTTCTTGTGCTTTACCACAAAATGAACATCTAACGTTTTGATTACTATTTCTATTTGACATTATTATCTCCTTACATCTATAATTTCATCAATTAGTCCATACTTCAATGCTTCTTCTGCTGTCATGTAATGGTCTCTTTCTGTATCTTTTTCTATTTGTTCTAAACTTTGACCTGTTCTTTCACTTAATAATTTGTTTAATTTTTCTCTTGTTTTTACCATGTGGTCAGCATGTATTTTAATTTCTGTTGTTTGACCTGAAAGTCCTCCAGAAATTAAAGGTTGATGTATTAATATTTCTGAATTTGGTGTTGCAAATCTTTTTCCTTTTTGTCCTGATGCTAAAAGTACAGAACCCATACTTGCTGCAAGACCTATACATATTGTAGATACTGGACATTTTATATAATTCATTGTATCTACTATTGCCATACCGTCTGTTATAGAACCTCCTGGGCTATTTATATAAAATGATATTTCTTTATCTGGGTCTTCTGACTCTAGAAATAACATTTGTGCAATTACTAAACTTGCTGTTACATGATTTACATCTTCACTTAAAAATATTATCCTATCTTTTAATAATCTTGAGAAAATATCGTAAGATCTTTCTCCTCTTCCTGTTTGTTCAATTACATATGGTACTAAACTATTTTTTTCCATAAATAAAATCCTCCTTTTATATTTATTAAAATTTATCAATGTTTTAAAATAAAAGGTAATAACTATTTATATTATTCTATAAACAAGCTATTACCCCCTTTTACTTTTATTTTGTTTTTGCGTTTTCTACTAAGAAGTCAATTGTTTTTTCAACTTTTAAGTTGTCTTTTACATATTTAATTAGTTCTGGATTATCTTTAACGTCCTCTTCTTTTCTACCATAATTTTTTGCCATTTCTTTTATTTTATCTGATACTTCTTCATCTGATACTTCTATTGCTGC
>CANQZZ010000081.1 GCA_947628465.1 uncultured Clostridia bacterium | reverse complement strand
TACTCCCCTTGAAATACTTTTCTATAATAATCGTTTTCTAATATTAATCTTGACATTTTATATTTGCTATAAATTATAGCATTGATTTTCTTAACATATCCATCTTCTACTTCTACCCCTTCATTTGGAGTAAGTTTTTGCGTTATTGCATTATATCTTCCTTTATCTGTTATAAAACTTCTATCTGCTAGTATTACTAATGGTTCTGCGTCTGATAATATGTCCTTTCCCATTAACAATCTTGAGTCATATTCTACACCAAATAAATTTAATACTGTTGGCAGAACATCTAGGCTAGAGCTAATTTTTTCTACTTTTATTGGCTCTTTCATACTTCCACTCCATATTAGTAATGGCATGTGATATTTTTCAAAAGTATCGTCTCTTTCATAAGTTGATAATTCATTTATTTCATCTAATGTTAGTCCATAAGGATAATGGTCTCCACTAATTACAATTACGGTGTCTTCTAATTTACCAGCATTTTGCAGATTTTCTATTAGCTTTCCTACTGCTTTGTCTAATTCTAAATTTGCTGCTAAATAACTTTTTGCTTTATCTGAATATGGTAGATTTTTTACTGCATTCCAGTTTTTATATACCATGCAGTTTCCTGATCTTGTATAATTTAAATGTCCACTTACTGTCATATAATATGCTAAAAACTTTTCGTTATTTATATAATCTTTTGTTGTTACATCTATCATTTCATAATCACTGTTTGGCCATAGACTTGTATCCATTCTATCTTCTAACCCTGTTCCTACAGCTAAATATGAATTGTATCCCATAGTATTTATATATTTATCTCTTTCATAATATGTTGCTGTGTGATTATGATAAGCATTTGATGAATATCCTAATTTTTCAAATACATTTGCATAAGAATATGGCATATAGTTTCCTACAATTTCTTTAAAACTCCATACTCCCTCTTTTGGTATAAGTGATGTGTCTGTTATGTATTCGCCATCTGCTGTACTTACTGGGAATAGTGGTGTATAGAAATTATCAAATTGGAAACCTTCGTTATATAACTTATATAAATTTGGTGTTAAATCCTCTCTTATTGCAAGTGTGCTAAAAGATTCTGCAACTAATACTACTAAATTTTTTCCTTTAAACATACCTGTATATTCGTTTTTATTTGTTGGCTTTTCATTTTTACAATACTCATGAATTTCTTTAATTACTTTATTTTTTTCATTTGCTATTAAACTGTCAAAATCTATTTCTGTTACGTTATATTGCTCTTCTTCGTCTTCATTTACATCTGATACAGTTTCAATTAATAAATTTTCTTCAAATCCAAATATGAATCTTTGAAAATCTATTCTTAGTGCGGTTAAAAATCCCATATTTTTTGTTGCAAGTTTTGGTACATGTACGTTGTAATATAGATTTTTGTTTGAATAAATATTGTTTGGATTTATAAAGTTTACACATAATATTGCAATTATTTGTACTGCTGCTAGTATCCCTATTTTAAATAGTGTTTCTTTGATATTTCTTTTTTCGAAATCTATAACTTTAGTTAAATGTAATATTATTAATGCAATTATTGGAAGCACAAGTAGCACAATTCCATACCAATTTCTTAACATCATATCAAATATTATATCCATAAATTCAGCAACTTGCCCACCATTTACTATTGAATAAAACGAAAGTATTGATTCATACATACTGTAATATACAAGTTGGGCTCCAAATAATATGGAAATAAATATTGTAAAGAAATAAGTTATAATCTTGTTTATTTTTGGCTTTAGCATGCTTGATAGTATATTTAATACTATTGCAATCGGTATTGAAAATAAAGCAATTAGCCATATACTACTTGGAAAAGTTTTATATAGCAAGCAAGATAATACTAACTCTTCATATATGATAAATAAAATGTAATAAAATAATAAACTTAATTTTTTCATTTAATTCACCTTTATGTTTTAATTCTCTTTAATAATATAACTTTTTTTAACTTTTGTAAATATTCTATTTTTATCTTGAAAGAATTGAAATAATAATATATAATATAGTTATATTAATTAAAAGGAGTGATGTACAAATGAAAGTTTATGATAAGGAAATATATGAAAAACAAGAAAGTATAAAATTTACCCTTTTAATTATTATAGTATTTTTAGTAGGTTTTTTTGCAGGATATATCGCATGTTCATTTACATCTCAAAAGACTGCACCTGAAAATAATACTGTTCAAATTGAAAATGTTAGTAATTAAAATTTTGGTAATAAAGAATAGGATTTTAAGTTTTCTGCTTAAAATCCTTATTTTTTATTCTACACTTTTTAGGCTTTCTATCATATCTATTTTTCTTAGTTCTTTATTCATCATCAAATTAATTATTGTTGCAAATACTATTGTCATTAAAAATGCAAATACATAGCATAGAATTCCAGTTTGTCTTCCAAACATAACCATATCTACTTCTGCTGTTGATATTACAAAGAAATTTAAATAAACTCCAAGGACTAATCCTAATACTGCGCCAATTAGTGTAAGTATTATATTTTCTCTAAATACATAATTTGATAATTCTATATTGTAAAATCCCAATAGTTTAATTGTTGCAAGTTCTCTTTTTCTTTCTTCTATATTTATACTATTTAAGTTATATAAAACTACTAATGCAAGAAGTGCTGCGCATATTATAAGTACAAATACAACTATATTTAAACTTCCTAACATATCATCAAATCTTTGGCTTATACTACTTGTTGTAAATACCTGTGATACATTTTCATTTTCTAATAAATATTTTGATATGTTTTCTTCTAAATTTTCATTTGTATTTTCATCAAATTTTAAATATATGTGATTGTTTATTAATTCTCCATTAAATACGTTTTCATAAGTGTTTTTGCTCATATAGATATAATGATAAATATAATTTTCTGCAATACCGTCTATTTTAACATTTTTAGTTTTTTCATCATCTATATCTATTGTTATTTCGTCGCCTATTCCTACATCTAAAAGCTTAGATAATTTTTCTGTAATTATTACCCCATTATCTGTTAAATTTACTTCTTTCTTTGTTTGTCTGTTTTTAATTGTAACAAAATCTTCTATTTCTTCTTGGTTGTTAATTCCTAGTATATACGCATTTTGTTTATGTCCATTTGCTTCAATATCGTTTGATTGCTGTCTTAAATTTACATATTTTACAGTATGCCTACTTGCTTCAATGTACTTGTTTAACTCTTTTATTTGATTGTCTTCTAAATCATCTTTTAATGATATTTCCAAATCATATTTTCTTATTTCGTTATATTGTTTATTTACTATTGAAGATATAGCACTTCTGAGTCCAAATCCTGTAAATATTAATGCTGTACAACCTGCTATTCCTATTATTGTCATGAATAAACGTTTTTTATATCTAAATACATTTCTTGCAGTTATCTTTTTTGTAAAAGAAAGATGTTTCCAAATAAATGGCATTTTTTCTAAAAATATTTTTTTACCTTCTTTTGGCGATTTTGGTCTCATTAGTTTTGCAGGAGTTTGGCTTAAAATACTATAACATGCAAATATTGTTGCAATAGTTGTAGATGCAAATGCTGCTACACCTGCAGTTAGTGAGTGTTTCATATTAATGCTCATTACAACAGTAGGCATTGTGTTATACAAAATTCCATACGCTTTAGCAATTACCCAAGGAAGTGTATATGAGCCTATAAGTATTCCTAATATTATTCCTAACAAGGTTGCCGAAGTAGAATATGTTAAATATTTAGTTGCAACTTTTACTTTGTCATATCCAAGAGATTTATATGTTCCAATATTTCCTCTATTTTCTTCTACCATTCTTGTCATTGCTGTTAATGATACTAATGCTGCAACTAAGAAAAAGATTATTGGAAATACTTTTCCTATAGTTTTAACACTTTCGCAATCTGATTTATATGATACATACCCTTCGTTTGTTTCTAAGTTAAGTACATATATTTTTACACTTAAATCTTCTAATTGTTCCTCACTATCTGCAATTTCTTTTTCTGCATCTTCTATTTCTTTTAATGCACTTTCTTTTTCTTCGTCAAATTTCTTTTGATTATCATTAAGCTCTTTCCAACCATTATTTATTTTATTTTCTGCAGTTTTAATATTTGTTTGCCCTGTTTTTTTATTATTTTCAAATTCTTGCTTTTGAATATTTAAAGTGTTTACCCCTTGATTATATTCATTTAATCCTATATTTAATTCATTTTGATATTCTTTCAAATTCTGTTTTTGCTTTTCTATTTCAGCTTTTCCTTGAATTAATTTTTTAACATTTTCTATTGCTTCTTTTGGTGCTGATACTTGTTCTAAATATTTTAAATATGTATCTAAATCTTCTATGCCTGTGCCTTTTAAAATATTTTTTTCGGTTTCTAATAATTTTTGTTCTTCTGTATTTACTTTTTCTAAAGCAGTATTTAACTCTTTTTGCTTATTATCTAATTCTTTTTTTGAAGACTCTAATTTGTTTTGTCCTTCTTGTATTTTATTTTCATATTCACTTATTTGTTTATTATAAGTTTGTTTTTGTGAATTTAATTCATTTTGTGCATTTTCTAATTCTTCTCTTGCATCTTTTAACTCGTTTTCTGCATCTGTAAGCTCATCTTTTGCATCTTGTACTTCGCTTTTTGCATCATCTATTTTTTCTTTTGCTTCTTTATATAACTCGTTATATTTATCTTCTGCTAAGGCATCTGTTTTTTCTTCTATTTTTTCTTGAATATCTTTTATTTCTTCTATATATTCTTCTGATGTTCTATCTTTATTTTCTGTACTTACTCTAGCATATATATTTGTATATTCTTCCATTGAAAATGCATCTTCTAAAACTAAAGCAAATCCTGAAATTGTTCCGTTTGCTAAGTTTGTATTTCCTCTAGTTAGCTCGATATATATTGGAGTATTTGCAAATCCTACTATTGTATATTTAGTTATATTAAATGTATCCTTTAAATCTATGTCTGAATCTACAAATTCAATAGAGTCCCCTATTTTATATTCTGTAGATAATTTGTTATCTAAAACAATTTCATCTGCTTTACTTGGATATTTTCCATCTACTATTTCTACCCTATTTATAGTTTCATCGTTTATTTCATTAGGTACTGACAATACTTTTAAAACTTCTTCTTGGTCTTCTTTTTCTATAACAGCGTTTACAGTCTTTGATGGCTCTATGCTTTCTAGATAATCGATGTTTTCCATTTTTTCTATATCTTTTTTGCTAAATCCAACTGTTGATAGCAAGTTTAAATCGAACATATTGTATTTGTTCATATATTCGTTATAGGTATTAAGCATATCTGGACTTGCTGTATTTATTCCAACATAAAAAGCCACACCTAATATTACAATTGCAATAATAGATATGAATCTTTTTCTGGTTCTTTTTATTTCTCTTACAATGTCTTTTAAGTATGCCTTTTTCATTGTTTTTTGTCTTCCTTCCTTTTAGCAAAAAAGGATTCTTTCCCCTTTTTGCCTATTACCACTCTATTTGGTCAATAGAGATTGGGTTTTCATTTATTTTATTTTCACTTACTTTTCCATTTTTTATTTTTATTATTCTATCTGCCATTGGTGTTATTGCTTGATTATGTGTTATTATTATAACTGTCATATTTTTATTTCTGGCTGTATTTTGTAATAACTTTAATACTTCTTTTCCTGTGTTATAGTCTAATGCACCTGTTGGTTCATCACATAAAAGAAGCTTTGGGTTTTTTGCTATTGCTCTTGCTATTGCAACTCTTTGTTGTTCTCCTCCAGATAATTGTCCTGGAAAATTGTTCATTCTTTTTTCTAGTCCTACATCTTTTAACACTTGTTCCGGATCTAAAGCATCTTTGCATATTTGACTTGCAAGTTCAACATTTTCCTTTGCTGTTAAATTTGGAATTAAGTTATAGAACTGAAAAACAAATCCTATGTCATTTCTTCTATATGTTGTAAGTTTTCTCTCATTGTATTTACTTATATCTTTTCCATCTATTATTATTTTTCCTTCAGTTAGGCTATCCATTCCACCTATTAAATTTAGCACAGTAGTTTTACCGAGCACCACTTGGTCCAACAACTACTATTATTTCTCCTTTTTCTCCTGAAAAAGAGATTCCGTCTGCAGCTCTAATACTACCATTATTATATGTTTTTACAACATTATCTAATTCAATATAACTCATT
>CANQZZ010000080.1 GCA_947628465.1 uncultured Clostridia bacterium | reverse complement strand
TTAGATTCACTAATAATATTAGTTATAGTTGTTTTAAATGCAATTATGGGAGTAGCACAAGAAGCAAAAGCAGAAAAATCTTTAGAAGCTCTAAAGAAAATGTCTGCACCAACTGCTAAAGTAAAAAGAGATGGAATTATAAAAGTTATTCCAAGCATCGAAGTTGTTCCAGGTGATTATATAATTATAGAAACAGGCTCATATATTCCAGCTGACACAAGGCTTGTAAAATCATATAGTTTAAAAGTAGAAGAGTCAGCATTAACTGGCGAGACGGTTCCAGTGTTAAAAAATGAAAAAGCGATCTTAAAAGAAAATATACCTACTGGGGATATGGTAAATATGGTGTGGGGTGCAACTATTGCAGTATCAGGACATGCAGAAGGAATTGTAACAGATACAGGAATGAATACAAAGGTTGGAAAAATTGCAAGCCTAATAATATCAGATGAATCGCCAGAAACTCCAATTCAAAGAAAACTTCGGAGAAATAGGAAAAAAATTAGGACTAGCTGCTTTATTAATATGTTTTTGTATATTTATAATAGGAATATTCAAAAAAATACCTGCAAGCGAAATGTTTATGACTTCTGTAGGACTTGCTGTCGCTGCTATTCCAGAGGGTCTACCTGCAATTGTAACAATACTTTTGTCAATTGCTGTAACAAAAATGGCAAAGCAAAATAGTATAATAAGAAAATTGCCAGCTGTTGAAACTTTAGGAAGTAGCTCAGTTATATGTTCAGATAAAACTGGAACTTTAACACAAAACAAAATGAAAGTAGTAAAAGTAGAGGGGTCATACAAAAATATAAATAAAACTGATAAAGATTATCTTTTAAAAATTGCTTGTATGTGCACAGATTGTAATATTATATATAAAGATTCAAAAACCTTTGTAGAAGGTGAAGCAACTGAAATTGCAATAGTAAATGCTGCGTTAGATGAGGGAATAAATAAAAATGAAATATATAGAGATGAAAAAAGAATAAATGATGTACCATTTGATTCTGAAAGAAAACTTATGACAACAATTCATAAAATAGGCAATAAATATAGAATTATAACAAAAGGAGCTCCAGATGTATTAATTAAAAAATGTACTAAAAAGTATGTAAATGGAGAAAATAATTCTTTAAGTAGTAGTGATAAATTATACATATTAAATAAAAACGAAGAAATGGCAAAAGAAGCTTTAAGAGTAATAGCAGTAGCATATTGCGATTTAAATGAAATTCCAAATAAGATAGATGAAAAAATAGAAAACAATTTAACATTTGTGGGATTAATAGGAATGATTGATCCACCAAGGAAAGGTGTAAAAGAAGCGGTAAGAACTTGTAAGAAAGCAGGAATAAAAACAGTAATGATTACAGGAGATCATATAATTACAGCAAAAGCAATAGCAAAGGAATTAGGAATTTTAAAATTAGGGGACATTGCAATTACTGGAGAAGAATTGGATAAAATTTCGCAAGAAGAATTAGAAAAAAATATAATGAATTATTCTGTTTTTGCAAGAGTATCTCCAGAACATAAAGTACGAATTGTAAAAGCATTTCAAAATAGGCGGAAATATTGTATCAATGACAGGTGATGGTGTAAATGATGCACCAGCTTTAAAAAAAGCAGATATAGGTGTAGCAATGGGAAAACGGAGGAACGGATGTTGCCAAAAATGCTTCTGATATGATTTTAACTGATGATAATTTTGTAACAATAATAGAAGCGGTAAAAACAGGAAGGCATATTTATGACAATATAAAAAAAGCAATACACTTTTTAATATCTACAAATATAGGAGAGATAGTAGCAATATTTTTAGGGCTATTATTAGGATTAGATACACCACTTTTAGCAATACAGTTATTATGGATTAATTTAATAACAGACTCATTTCCAGCGATTGCTCTAGGCTTAGAGAAAGAAGAAAAAAATATAATGGATAGAAAACCAAACAATCCAAAAAAAGGATTATTTGCAGATGGTTTGTGGGAAAAAATTTTTATAGAAGGAACAATGATAGGAATACTTACTTTATTTGCTTTTAGCCTTGGAAATAATCTATATGGATTAGAAGTAGGAAGAACAATGGCATTTGTATCTTTAGGAATGTTAGAGTTAATTCATAGTTTTAATATTAGAAGTGATGAATCTTTATTTAAGATAGGAATATTTAAAAATATTTATTTAACTGGTGCAGTAATATTAGGAATAATCATGCAAGTAGGTGTTGTTATGATTCCTAAAATAGCAAATATATTTAATGTTGTTCCATTAAATAAGATACAGTGGGCATATACAATAGTAATATCAATTCTTCCAATATTCATAATGGAAGGACAAAAATTAATAAACAGAATAAAATGTGAGGAATTTATATACAAAAAAATATAAAAAAACTTGTCAAATGAATAAACATAATGTATAATATATTCGTATTATTATACTTTTGTTACAATAATATTATATATATATGACAATTGTATTATTTCTATTGACATATTTAAAATATGAAATAAAATATATATATCAAAAGAGGTATATGCTTTATGAGAGTAATAAGTGGAACAGCAAGAGGAAAAAAATTAGTTTCGCAAGAAGGATTAGAAACAAGACCAACACTTGACAGAGTAAAAGAAGCTGTATTTAATATTTTACAATTCAATTTAAAAGAAGCAGTAGTTTTAGATTTATTTTCAGGTAGCGGTGCTCTTGCAATAGAAGCATTAAGTAGAGGTGCAAATAGTGCAGTACTTTGTGACAGCTCAAGTAAAGCAATAAATATAATTGATAAAAACCTAGAAGGGACAAGGCTTAAAAGTAAAGCAAAAGTATTAAACAATGATTATGTAGAAGCACTTAAAATATTAAAAAATGAATATAAAAAATTTGATTTAATATTTTTAGATCCACCATATAAAAGTGACTATATAATAAAAGCAATTGATAATATATTAAAATATGATTTATTAAAAGATGATGGAATTATTATTGCAGAAACTGATGATAAGGATAAGATAAATCAAATAAATAATATAAAAAATATAAAAATTTATGATGAAAGAAAATATGGAATAGTGCATACCATATTCATTCGAAAGGGGTAAAAATAATGGAAATTTTTACATTACTAGAAACATTAGAGGATATAATTGAAAGAAGCAGATCAGTACCATTTACAGAGAAGGGTATAGTAAATAAAGAGGAAACTCTTGAAATTATAAAAGAAATAAGACTAAAACTTCCTGATGAATTAAAGCAAGCAAAATGGATTAAAGAGGAAAGAGAACGTATATTAGAAGAAGCACAAAGAGAAGCTGATGGAGTAGTTAAGGAAGCAGAGAATAGAATAATAGCTATGATAGATGAGCATGAGATTACTAGAAAAGCATATGAGCAAAAAGCTGAAATTATAGAAACTGCTAATGAAATGTCAAGAGAAATAAATAAAGGAACAAAAGAATATGCAGATAGTATATTAGCAAATCTTGAATCAGCAATAAATGATGTAAGTGTATCATTAAATGAAGCAATTAAAACAATAGAGAACAATAGAAAAGAACTTAAATAAAATTAAGGGGAAGTCAGAAATTTAATTGGAAGTCAAAAAAAATTGAGATTTCCTAAATTTCGGACTTTTTTATTGAATAGGAAAATTCCTATTCAATAAAATGCTATAATCGCTATAGCCTTTGAGATTTGCTCATTTTATTCGCAAACTCAAATCGGCTAGAACAAAGGGCGACTACGTCGCTTTGTTCTGATAAGGAGAAACAAATGTCAAGAGGAAGAAGAAGTAAAAAGAAAAATAGAAATAAAATAGATTTACAAGTAGTAGTATTAATTGTAGCTAGCATATTACTTGCAGTTTTAATATACGCAAAATCTGGCTATATTGGTGAAACTTTAAGTCCAATACTTGGGCGGAGTTATGGGATGGATAAAGTACATAATACCAATTGGAACATTTGCAATGGCAATATTTATAGCTTGTGATGAAGATAAAGAAAACTTTATGACAAAAATATTGCAATATGCAGTCTTTTTGTTATGTATAACAACAATAATAACAGTTATACAAGTGTCACAAGGAAAATTAAATATATCACAAGGATTTGAAGAAGTAGTTACTGAAGCATACATTAAGGGAACAAGTAATATAGGCGGAGGAGCAGTAGGTGCAATTTTTGGCGTTACACTTATAAATCTACTAGGAAAAGTTGGAACAATAATATTTGCAATTGGTGTTATGCTAGTAGATTCAATATTCCTATTTGGTATAAAACCAGCAGAAATATTAAAACAATACATAGAAGATAGAAATGCAAGAAAACAAGAAAATAGATACGAAAGAAGCGAAAGATTAAAACAAAAACAATTAGCAATTGAAGAAATGCAAAAAGTAAAAGAAGATAAAAAGAAAAAGTTAAAACCAGAAGAAAACAATTTAATTACAGAAGACCAAATAAATATAAATATTGCAAATAATGATAATAAAGCGATGGAACACCAAGAAGGTTTATTTAAAAAGCAAGAAGAAGAAAAGGAAGATAAATCAAGAGAAGTTTTAGTATTAGAACATGCCCTAACAGTAGAGGATGAAAATTATGAATTTCCACCAATAGATTTCTTAAAATCTGGTAAAGCAGTTACTAAGCTTGGTAAAAAAGCAATAACAGATACGGCAAATAAATTGCAAAAAACTTTATATAGTTTTGGTGTTTCTGCAAAGGTAGAAAATGTTTCAGTAGGACCAGCTATTACAAGATATGAATTAAGACCTGCAGATGGAGTAAGAGTAAGTAAAATTGCAAATTTAGCAGATGATATTGCACTTAGTCTTGCTGCTGAAACAATAAGAATTGAGGCACCAATACCTGGAAAACAAGCAGTCCGGAATAGAAATACCGAATAAAGAAAAAGAAATAGTTTCTCTAAGAGATATAATAGATACAAACGAATTTAGAACAGCAAAATCAAAATTATCATTTGCACTAGGAAAAGATGCTGCAGGAGAGGCAGTTGTGACTGATATTGCAAAAATGCCACACGTTTTAATTGCAGGAAGCACAGGTTCACGGAAAAAGCGTTTGTATAAACACATTAATAACAAGTATTATATATAAAGCAAAACCAAGTGAAGTAAAACTTGTAATGGTTGACCCTAAAGTTGTTGAACTTTCAGTATATAATGGAATACCACACTTATTAATACCAGTTGTAACAGACCCTAAAAAAGCAGCAGGAGCACTTGCTTGGGCTGTACAAGAAATGGTAAATAGGTATCATTTATTTGCAGAAAAAAATGTAAGAGATATTGCAGGATATAACGAAGCATTAGAAAAAGAAGGAACAGAAGGAAAACTTCCACAAATAGTAATAATTATAGATGAGCTTGCTGATTTAATGATGGTTGCAAAAAATGATGTAGAAGATGCAATTTGTAGATTAGCACAAATGGCAAGAGCAGCAGGAATGCACTTAGTAATTGCAACACAAAGACCATCTGTAGATGTAATTACAGGTATAATTAAAGCAAATATAGCAAGTAGAATTTCATTTGCAGTAACATCACAAGTAGATTCAAGAACAATATTAGATTCAGCAGGTGCAGAAAAGCTTTTAGGAAAAGGAGATATGTTATTCTTCCCAACAGGTGTATTAAAACCAATAAGAATACAGGGGGCATTTGTATCAGATAGCGAGGTAGAAAAAATAGTTACTTTCCTAAAAGAAAATGGCGGACCTACATATAGTGAAGATGTACTAGAAAAAATAGAAAGAGCAAATACTACAGATAAAGAATTAGACGAGCAAGATGATGACGAAACAGATCCATTTTTAATGGAAGCAATTGATACAGTAGTTGATTTAGGACAAGCATCTGCATCATTTATACAAAGAAGGTTTAAAGTAGGATATGCAAGAGCAGGAAGAATAATTGACCAAATGGAAGCAAGAGGAATAATTTCAGGCTATGAAGGAAGTAAACCAAGACAAGTTTTAGTAACAAAAGAACAATGGCAAGAGTTAAAAATGGCAAAACCAATTACGCAAGAAGATGAAGAAGAATAAAACTAAGAAAAAATTATAAAAAAACGAAAGAAGGGTAATTTAAGTGTCTAAAGAAGATATATTTTCTAAATTTAATATCAAAGATTATAATAATGAATTAGAAAAAATATTAGAAAAAAAATCTTTTTCAGAGGGTGCAAAAAATATCCTTCTTAATATTTT
>CANQZZ010000079.1 GCA_947628465.1 uncultured Clostridia bacterium | reverse complement strand
TTTTTTATGGAGGTTTTTATGGGAGAAGTTATAGTTATAACATCAGGAAAAGGTGGAGTTGGAAAAACTACAACAACAGCAAATCTTGGATCCAGCCTTGCGGAAGCAGGTAAAAAGGTCGTTTTAGTAGATACAGATATTGGACTAAGAAACTTAGATGTTGTTATGGGATTAGAGAATAGAATAGTTTATGACATAGTAGATGTAGTAGAAGAAAAATGTAAATTAAGACAAGCATTAATTAAGGACAAACGTTTTGAAGAATTATTTTTACTCCCAGCTGCCCAAACAAGAGATAAAACAGCAATAAATGAAGAACAAATGAGAGAACTAACAAAAAAATTAAAAGCAGATTTTGATTATATATTAATAGACTGCCCTGCAGGAATAGAACAAGGATTTAAAAATGCTATAGCAGGAGCAGATAGAGCTATTGTAGTAACAACAGCTGAAATATCAGCAATTAGAGATGCTGATAGAATAATAGGATTGTTAGAAAGCTCAGAAATAAAAAATCCAGAATTAATTGTCAACAGATTAAGACCTGCTATGGTTAAAAAAGGCGAAATGATGGAAGTAGAGGATATAGTAGATTTATTATCAGTTGATTTAATAGGTGTAGTTCCAGATGATGAATATATAATTACACAAACAAATAAAGGAGAGCCAGTTATAAAGAACAAAAAAGCTCCATCAGGTAAGTCATACATAGAAATATCAAGAAGAATATTAGGAGAAAATATTGAAGTAACAATACCAGGTAGAGAAAAAGGATTTTGGGCTAAAATAAAGAGTTGGTTTTCAAAAAAGTAAAATATGAGAGTAGTAATATAAGTTACTTCTAGAAAGGAAAATAAGATGTTTGAAAATATTGCAAAGTTTTTTAGAAAATTGATGAAGTCAGAAGAAAAACATGTTCCTAGCAAAGAGACTGCAAAAGAAAGATTACATTTAGTGCTAATGCAAGACAGAGCAAATGTATCAGCTGATTTCTTAGAACTAATGAAACAAGAAATAATAGAAGTTATAAAAAAATATATAGAAGTAGAAGAATCTGCAATAGATGTTAGACTTACTAATGAAGTTAGTGAAGACGGAACACAAGGTGCACCATCTCTTTATGCTAATATTCCAATATTAAAAATAAAACATGAAATGAAAAATGAAGCAAAAAAAGATGAGAATAATTCTTCAAAAGAAGATGCTAAAACAAATAATAAAAAAGATGAGAAGAAAGAAAGTAATGATAAAAAATTAAGTGAAGAAAATAAAAAGGATGAAGAAATAAAAAAAGAAGATAATAAAGAACAAAGTAGCAAAGAAGATGAAGAAAAACAAGAAAAAGTAGCAGAAGAAACTAAGAATAATAATGAAAAAGCAGTAGAAGATAAAAATGAGAATAAAGATGAAAAAATAGTAGAAGATAAAGATGTAGATAAAAATAAAGAAGAGAATAAACAAGACAGCAAAGAAAATGAAAGACAAGCAACTACAAGCAATAAAAAATAAAAAAAGAGGGAGATACCTTAAAAATAAAAAAATATTTTATAAAGGTGTTTCCCTTAAAAATTTACAATAGAGAGGTAAAAATGAGCAAGAGGATATTAAAAAATATCGATTGGAGTATTCTAATATGCATTTTAATATTAGTATTAATAGGATTAACAGCCCTATATAGTGCAACAGTTGATAAGAATTTGGATGAATTTAAAAAACAATGTATATGGGTTGCAGTAGGTATTGCTCTGCTAATAATGACGATATATGTAGACTATAATGTAATTGCAAGAATTTCTGTTTATCTATATGGTATATCAATAGTATTATTAATAGCAGTACTATTTACTGGTAAAATAAATGGTGCAACCAGTTGGTTTAATATAGGTAGTTTTGCTTTTCAACCGGCAGAGCTTGCAAAAGTGTTTGTAATAATGACTACAAGCTTAGTAATTGTAAACATCCAAAAAAGGTCAAAAAAAGATATTAATAAGCCATTAAAATTAGCAATGGTTTTTGGAATTGTTTTTCTGCCACTTATATTAATAGTAATGCAGCCAGATTATGGAACAGCAGCAGCATATATATTTGCATTAATACTAATATTATTTGTTGCAGGAATTGATAAAAAATATATAATAACTTCTTTAATATTAATTGCTATATTACTTCCTTTAATGTACTTCTTTGTATTACCAGAGCATGCAAAATCTAGAATAGATGTGTATTTAAATCCTAATATAGATCCAAGGGGTGCAGGATACAACATTATCCAATCAAAAATAGCAGTAGGAGCAGGAAAACTTTTTGGCATGGGATTATTTAAAGGAACACAAACGCATTTGGGATTTTTATATCCTAAAACTACTGACTTTATATTCTCAATGATAGGAGAAGAATTAGGATTTATAATTTGTGGACTAATTATAGTATTATATGTAGTATTAATTACTAAATCAATTAATATTGCAAAAACTGCAAGAGATGACTTAGGCTCATATATAGCAATAGGAGCGGTTGGAATACTTTTATTCCATATAATAGAAAATATAGGTATGACAATTGGACTTCTTCCAATTACAGGAGTTCCACTACCATTTGTAAGTTATGGTGGTACATCGCTTATAACAGATTTTATATTAATAGGACTAATATTGAATATAGGTGCTAGAAGTAAAAAGAATATATTTACGAAATAATTAAGGAGAAATCTATGTATATAAGGAAATTAAAAATAGGAGATGTAGAATTACAAAACAACATATTACTTGCTCCAATGGCAGGGATAACAGACCTGCCATTTAGAATTATATGCAAAAAATATAGCAATCCAGGTCTTGTATATACAGAAATGATAAGCTCTAAGGCTCTATTCTATAATGATGAAAAAACAAAAAAACTTATGAACATAGATGAAGAAAAAAGACCAATAGCCTTTCAGATATTTGGAAGTGATCCAAAAATTATGGGCGAATCTGCCAAAATAGTTAGCAGACATGCTGATATAGTAGATATAAATATGGGCTGCCCTGCACCAAAGGTCGTAAAAAACGGCGATGGAAGTAGGCTTTTGCAAAATCCTGAATTAGTAGGAAATATAGTAAAAGAAGTAGTAAAAAATACTGATAAACCAGTAACTGTAAAAATAAGAAAAGGCTGGGATAAAAATAGCATAAATGCAGTAGAAATAGCAAAAATCATTGAAAATGCAGGTGCATCAGCAATTACAGTGCATGGTAGAACAAGAGATGAATATTACTCACGGACATGTTGATTTAGACATTATAAAAAATGTAAAAGAAAATGTAAAAATTCCTGTAATAGGAAATGGTGATATAAAAACTTTTGAAGATGCTAAAAAAATGTTTGAATATACAGGCGTAGATGGAATAATGATAGGAAGAGCAAATTTAGGAAATCCATGGTTTATAGACGGAGTAATAAATAAACTAAATGGTAGAGAAGAAAAGAAAATATCAAATGAAGAAAAACTAAATGTAATCAAAGAACATATTAATTTAGCAGTAGATGAAAAAGGGGAGTATATAGCAATACGAGAAATGCGAAAGCACATATGTTGGTACATAAAGAATTTAAGAGAATCTAGTAAGTTAAGAGAGAAAGTAAATAGAATTGAAAATGTGGATGAATTGGAAGCTTGTCTACAAGAATATTTTAATAATTTATGAATAAATTAAAAAAAGAATAACATTTGTTATTCTTTTTTTATTGAAGGAGTGTGCAAAAATGAAAAAAATAATTACAATTGCAATTATAATTATTGTAACAATAGTTGCAATATTTTTAGTAAAAACTAATTATAAAAAACTTAAATTTGGAAATAATATGAGTAGTAAATCAGCTGACGAAATTGAAAAATATATTTTAGATATTAATTCTTATGAGCTTGTTGCAAACATTACAGTACAATCTAATAAAAATACTAATGTATATGTACAAAGAGAAAAATATGTAAAAGAAAATAATTTGTGCAAACATGAAATACTAGAACCAGAAAATATTAGTGGAATTACATTTACTTATGATGGAACAAACTTAAAAGTTGAAAATAGCAAACTTAATTTAAACAAAATATACGAAAATTATCCATATATAGGTGAAAATAGTATTAGCTTAATGAGCTTTATAAATGATTATACAGAATCTAATGAATCAAGTATGCAAGAAAACGAAACTGAAATTATATTAGAAACGAAATTAAAAAATGGAAATAAATATATATCATATAAAAAGTTATATATCAGTAAGGAAACAGCAAAACCAACTAAATTAGAAATTCAGGATATAACACAAAAAACGACAATTTACATATTATATAATGAGATAAAAATGAATAATTTACAAAAGGAAGATATATTAGCATTTAGCTTAAAAGGAATCTTAAGTGATATATAAAAAAAGTAAATTATATTCTTAGGTCTCAATTCATATCTAAAATATAGATTAATCGAACTATTAGAAGTAAGCGGGAGTGAAGAATATGATAGTCAAAAGAGGAGATATGTTTTATGCAGATTTAAGTCCAGTAATAGGGTCAGAGCAGGGAGGAATAAGACCAGTTTTGGTAATACAAAACGACACGGGGAATAAATACAGCCCAACAGTAATAGTTTCAGCAATAACTTCACAATTAAATAAAAACAAATTACCAACACATATAGAATTAGATTCAAAAGAATTTGGATTAAAATCTGATTCAGTTCTTTTAACAGAACAAATAAGAACAATAGACAAAAGCAGATTAAAAGAAAAAATTGGACATATAGAAGATGATAAAGTAATGAATAAAATAAATAGTGCTTTAGGTATAAGTTTCGGATTAGAAGAATAAATAAAAGAAAGGTTATTTTACTAAAATTAGTAAAATAACCTTTCTAAATTTTCATATTTTATTCTTTCTTTTTCTTATCATCTTTCATAACTTCTTTGATTGCACCTAAACCTGATAATGCACCAGTTGCTTCAAAAGGTATAAATACTTTATTTGCTTCACCTTTTGCAACTTCTTCAAGTGCTTCTAATGATTTTAATTGAACAAGTTTATCATCTGGATTTGATTTTTTAATTGAATCATAAACCATTTCAATTTCTTTAGCTTTAGCCTTTGCAACTTCACGAATAGCTTCAGCCTCACCAGTAGCTCTTCTTATTCTAGATTCTCTATCAGCTTCAGCTTGTAAGATAGCAGCTTCTTTTTCACCTTCAGCAATTGTAATTGCAGCTTGCTTTTCACCTTCAGCTTGAAGAATAGCAGCTCTTTTATTTCTTTCTGCATTCATTTGTTTTTCCATTGCATCTCTAATATCTTCAGGTGGTCTAATATCTTTAATTTCAACCCTGTTTACTTTACATCCCCATTTATCAGTTGCTTCATCAAGTAACATTCTTAATTGATTGTTGATTAAATCTCTTGAACTAAATGTTGAGTCTAAATTCATTTTACCAACAATATCACGAATAGTTGTTATTGCTAAATACTCAATACCTCTTTTTAAAGATTGAATTTCGTATACAGCCTTTGCTGGGTCTGTAATTTGATAGAACACAACAGTATCTATTGTTATTGTAACGTTATCTTCTGTAATAACTCCTTGTGGTGGTATATCCATTGTTTGTTCTTTTAAACTTACAACACTTCTTACATGATCAACAAATGGAATAATTATTGTAAGTCCTGCGTCAGCAATCTTATGAAATTTACCAAGTCTTTCAATTATATAAACTTCAGATTGTCTAACAACTTTGATAGATTTTAATGCTATAATAAGAATTATAACTAATAGTATAATTAAAAATACCATATTTAATCCTCCTAAATAAAATAATATATATTAATAAATATTGAAAACTATAATAATTATTGTACTGAATTTACTCTTATAGGTGCTACAATTAATTTTACACCGTCTATGCTAAGAACTTCTATTTCAGTACCTTTTGAAATTGTTTCTTCATTTTCTGTTTTAGCAGACCAAACTTCACCATTTACTTTAACTTGACCAACACCTTTAATAGGGTTTATGTCTTCAATTACAATTCCGTGTTTATTAATAAGAGAATAACTATTTGTTAATACTGTTTTTTTACCAGAAAATTTATCTGCTAATGGTTTTGTAAGTGGAATTAAAATGCAAGAGCTAACTACAAACACAGTAGTTTGTATTGCAATATTACTAGTTATAAAACTAGTTATCATTGCTAAAAGAGCTCCAATACCTAACCAAAAAATTAGAAAACCAACTGTTGCAATTTCAGCTATAAAGAAAATTCCTGCAGCAATTAACCAAAAACTCCACATATAATTTCCTCCTAAAA
>CANQZZ010000078.1 GCA_947628465.1 uncultured Clostridia bacterium | reverse complement strand
TCCTAAAAACATTGAAATATCAATAATATTATAAATATAAATAATACTGATAATATGGGAGTAACAAGTTCATGTGGAAGTGGGAAAAAGTATAAGAATTGTTGTGGGAAGAATGCATAAATAAAGTTTTCTATATATTGGAGTAAATATGAAAAAATATAAAACTATTTCAAATAAATTTGGAAATATTGATTTATATATTTGCCAAAAAGATGATATAAAATATATTATAGGAATACCAAATAGTATAAAAAATAATTCTGAAATGTTTGTTGAAACATATAATGCAGGAGGAGAAGAAAAAGAAGATTATTTTGAAAATGTCCAACATGCTATGTCTGAGAGAGAAAACCCCATTGAAAAGTCATATGTTGATTTTATAACTAATTTTCCAATAGTAATTCCTATTGTTCCTTGTTTAAAAGGACTGACAGATTTTCAACAATTATCTGTAGAGTCTGTTCAACAATATGGTATACATGAGAAAGTTAAAAATTGTATAGAAGATGCAAGATTACAAATAAAAATGATAACTGGTAAAGATGTGCAAGAGAAAATATTTTTAAATGGATATTCTGCTTCAGGGGTGTTTGCTCAAAGATTTGCGTTAATATATCCTGAAATTATAAATAGAGCATTAATAGGTGGAGCAGCAGGTACAATCCCTGTTCCAACTAAAAAAATAAAATTTCCTATAGGAATACAAGATTATGAAGAATTATTTGGAAAGAAATTCAACGCAGAAGCATACAGACAAATTCAGTTTGGATATTATGTTGGAGAAAAAGAAGCAGAAACACCTGGAAATTTTGATATAAATGGGGATAAAATAATTTCTAATAAGCAAATTGCAGCACCTATGCATGATATGTCTTTTAGAAATGTTTCAACTCCAAAAGATGTTGGAATTTTACAACGTGCATTATTTGGTAAATCATTAAACGAACGATATAAAAAATCAATAGAAGCAAATAAAAAGTTTGGTGTAGATATGGAAGGTATAGTTGTTATTGGTTCAACGCATAGAGATATTTACAATTCAGTAAAGACTCCATCTTCAAAATTTTTAATAAGACAAATGGTTGAATTCTATTTAAATCATAAGCAACTTAATCCAAATGCACAAGGTTGTTGTAAAGATATAGAGGAAATTTATCAAAAAGGCAGAGAAAAACAATCTGAATTAGAAATTGAATTATAATTTATATAAATTAATAATAATAAGAGAAAGCAGGCAATAATTATGAGAGAAATTAAGTAATCTTTAAACAGTATATATCAAATAGTGAAATACACCTTGAAATATTAGTAAAATCTAATATTTTAAGGTGTATTTTTTATTGAAGAGTGTGACAATATCATTATCTTTGCAACAATGCTAAAACATTTTGTGACCAGCTTTATTGCAGATTAAAAAAAACTAAAGTAATATAATTAAAGGAGTGTGAAAATATGAAAACATATCTACTATTAGCGAAGGTATATGCTTATAGAGAAGATGTAATAGAAGATGAGTATGAGGAAGTATTTAGCAATTTTGAAAGAGCAAAAGAATTTGGATTAAATTTTATAACAAAGAAGTTATATTCTTTTTGCAAAGACAAAAATCAATCAGTAAATCAATGTATAAAAGATGAACTCGTGGATTATGATTTTAGAGTTATAGAAGAAGATATAGAATATGCAGAAAAATTTGATAAAACACTAGATATATTTGAAGAAATAGAAGAATTACTAATATACGAACCAACACATAAAGAATACATATTAGATTATTTAGGAAGAACAACAAATATTTGTATAAGGTATTTACCTAATCAAAAAGAAGTAGTAGGACACAACTCATTATATTTAAAGCCGAATGATTTACTAAAAAATGCAGGAACAAAATTTAAAGTAGGTGATGTAGTAAAAATTATAAAGCCCAATAATAAATTAGAAGATTTATCATATTATGATTATTCCGAAAATAATAATATTTATGTTGTAAGATTTTTGCCAAGAAAAATAGAAGGTCAAAAATATTTAAGAAATACTTATGCTCTATCTGAAGTAGTAGAAGAAAATTATTCGCCAGGAATATATACTTGGGAATATCATGAGGAACAGATAGCTTTATATGATGGAGAAATAGAAAAAAACTCACCAATAGATGTACTAAGGAAGATATTAAAAAGGGAAATAAGAATAAATAGAGACACTTGGAACAAATTGAAATGCGGACAAATTTCTTTAAGAGAGCAAGATAAAAATAAAAGTAATTATTATAAAAAAGTATTAAAAAATGAGATAGGAGAGTAAAAGATGAAAGAAAAAGATGATTATAGTTTAATAAATTCAAAAACAATAGGAAATTATTGTAGAGAAATAGGTTATAAATTTAACACAGAAGAACTTGCAGTTTTAGTATATAGAAATAAAGAAATGGACTTAGAAGAAAAGAATAGAAAATATCAAGATTTGATAGATAATTATCCAGATATGGAAGTTATTGAAAGAATAAATTGCAACCATTATGATAGTGTAAAAACAATGATAAAAGAAGAAATAGAAAGAAATAGAAAAACTTATGAAGATTTAGTAAGAGAAGAAGATAATTGTGTTTATACATGGGATGAATATAACAAATCAACAAGAGAACATAGCAGAGGCTATGAAATAATAGAGAATTTAAAAAGAACATTTAAGGAAACATATAAAGATGTGAAAGACTATATAGACGAATATGATGATACTATTTATTTTACTATTACAAAGAAAATCTTTGGGAAAGAAGATAAACTAATTTATGCAAATTATCGTGTTATAGATAAAATTCCTAAATTAGTAAGAATATATCGCCAAGAAGATAATTTATTAGATATTGATAATATTTTTGTGTATATGCCAACTCCATTCAAAAAGGGAGATATTCTAATTTCAGAAAATCCATCAATGCGAAATTTTGACGATAATGGTGACATTTTTGTTTTGTATTATTTAAGGACATGGAAACCGGATATAAAAGAATATCTAGCAAGAGGAAACTGTGATTCATCAGATATGATGGGCTCAGGATATTATTTAGTCGATGATGGGCAATTTGTGTGTGATGAAAAATGGGATTATGATTCATTTGAATATTATACAGGAAAATTAGAGGGAAAAAATCGAATATTAAAAGCTATTAGTAGCTTTCTAAAGGATAAAATAGATATTGAGTTATTAGTACATGCTTATGAATTTTTCAGGAATGAAGATAATAAAGGAATGACAAGTTTTTATGATGCTGAAGGACTTAGTCTTGCTGGATTTAGTGATTTAGATATTTCTAAAATAAATCATCCTTAGTAAATAAATTTGATTTGACAGAAGACTATTTACATGGTATATTTATTGGTAAATTAAGAATCAAAATGCGTTGCATTTTGAAAGGGAGGTCTGCAAAAGATGAGTAAAAGAAAAATCATTATAATATGTTCTATAGTTGCAGTTATAATAGTAGTTGCAGTAGCAGTCTTTTTTATAACAAAAGCTGTAGTTAATAATTCAAATAATTCCGGAGCAAAAGCACAAAACGAAACTAAAAATGAGGATGTAGAAAAAATAATAATAGAAATATATGATGACGATTTTAATGTTGAAAGAACAATTGAAATTACTAATAAAAAACAAATAAAAGAACTTAAAAGTGTATGCGAAAATCCGTCATTAGAACAAGATGACATGACACCATATCTTGTAGTAGAAAATGATATTAAACTAGATTTAACTAATGGCGTATATTATATATTCCAATCAGATTTAAAAGATTATTGTTTTTATAATAATGATAATACAAACACAAAACTTACAATAAAAATGCCTGAAGGCTTACTAGAAAAAGTTAATGAGATATTAGCAAATAACTAATAAAAGGGGTGCACTTTAGTGATAGAATTAGAAGATAATAAGCATAAAATTTCATATATCAAGGCAAAATTAAAAAATATAGGTGATTCACTTTGACATTTCTAATTTAAAATTAAAACTAAAGGAATTAGAAGAAACAACAAATAGTGAAGATTTTTGGCAAAACCCAGAAAAAACTACACCAATTCTATCTCAAATAAAATCGATAAAAAATAAATTAGAGATATATAATAAAATAGAAACAGAAATTTTTAATATTGAAGGATTAAATGATTTATTGCTAGTAGAATACGATAAAGAATTAGCAGATGAATTAATTGAAAATACAAGCAACTTAGAAAAGGAAATAGAAAAGTTAGAAATACAAACATTATTATCTGGTAAGTATGATAAAAATAATGCTATACTTACCTTGCATCCAGGAGCTGGAGGAACAGAGTCGCAAGATTGGGTAGAGATGTTATATAGAATGTACTCTAAATGGGCTGCATCCAACGGATATACAGTAAAAGAATTGGATTATTTAGAAGGCGATGAGGCAGGAATTAAAAGTGTAACTTTTCTAATCTCTGGAGAAAACGCTTATGGCTATCTTAAAGGAGAAATGGGCGTACATAGATTAGTTAGAATTTCACCATTTGATAGTGGTGGAAGAAGACATACATCTTTTGCTTCTTTAGAAGTATTACCTGAAATCTCTGAAGATGTAGAACTAGATATAAACGTGCAAGATTTAAGAATAGATACATATAGAGCATCAGGAGCAGGTGGACAGCATATAAATAAAACAGATTCTGCAGTTAGAATTACACACATTCCTACAAACATTGTGGTATCATGTCAATCTGAAAGGTCTCAAATACAAAACAAAGAAACAGCTATGAGAATGCTTAAATCAAAACTATTAGAATTAAAAGAAAAAGAACATAAAGATAAAATAGAAGATTTAAAAGGTGTTCAAAAAGATATAGCTTGGGGGAGTCAAATACGTTCTTATGTATTTTGCCCTTATACTTTAGTAAAAGACCATAGAACAAATTATGAAGTAGGTAATGTAGAAGCTGTAATGAATGGGGATTTAAATGGCTTTATGGAAAGCTATTTAAAATTTATATCAAAAAACAAAGAACAAAGCTAAATAAAAAATAATATAATATAATAATTGCTAAATGCAATAAAATAGATAGAATTTAAACTTAGATTTTATTTATACTTAAAATAATAAAGAGGTGCCAAAATATGGGCATAGTTGTACAAAAATTTGGAGGAACTTCTGTAGCAGATAAGGAAAGGCTTTTTAATGTATGCAAACATGTAATAAAAGAATATGAAGCAAATAATAGAGTAGTTGTTGTAGTTTCAGCACAAGGTAAAACAACAGATAGATTGGTTTTAGAAGAACAAGAGATATCAAATAATCCAGATAAAAGAGAACATGATGTTTTGCTTTCAACTGGTGAGCAAATTACTATATCAAAACTTGCAATTTACCTAAAAGAACTTGGATATGATGCAGTATCGTATACAGGATGGCAAGTTCCAATTATAACAGATGATGTTTATGGTAATGCAAATATAATAGATATAAACACAGAAAAAATATTAAATCAATTAGATAAAAATAAAATAGTTATTGTTGCTGGATTTCAAGGAGTTACTAAATCAGGTGATATAACAACACTCGGTAGAGGAGGCTCTGACACAACAGCAGTAGCACTTGCTTCATATCTAAAAGCAGATAAATTATATATTTATACTGATGTAGATGGAGTATATTCAGAAGATCCAAATAAAAATAAAAACGCAATTAAATATGAGTCCATTTCTTATGATAAAATGATAGAAATGGCTAAAAACGGTGCAAAAGTTCTTCACACAAAGTGTGTAGAAATGGCAAAAAAATATAATGTTCCAATAATAGTAAAATCTACTTTTGTAGAAAATGAAGGAACGATTGTTAAATAAAATTCTAGGCAGGCAAAATGAGGCCTGTCTTTATTAATATATTGAATTTTAATGTTGTATTATTAATTTTTTTGTAATATAATGAAGTTGCAAAATGAAAAGAGAAAAATTTTATTGTATTTTAAGGAGGTAGTTTTAAAGTGAAAGCATTAATTAGCGTTTCTGACAAAACAGGAATAGTAGAATTTGCAAAAGAACTAGAGAGCATGGGGATTGAAATTATTTCAACAGGTGGTACATACAAAAAATTAAAAGAAGAAGGAGTAAAAGCAATAGAAATTTCTGAACTTACAGGTTTTCCTGAATGTTTAGATGGTAGGGTAAAAACACTTCACCCAAAAGTACATGCAGGAATTTTAGCAATGAGAAGTAATCCTAATCATATGAAACAATTACAAGATTTAGATGTAGATACAATAGATTTTGTTGTTGTAAATTTATATCCTTTTAAACAAACAATATTAAAAGAAAATGTAAAAAGGGAAGATGCAGTTGAAAACATTGATATAGGTGGACCTACAATGCTTAGAAGTGCAGCCAAAAACTATCAAGATGTAACAGTAATTACAGACCC
>CANQZZ010000077.1 GCA_947628465.1 uncultured Clostridia bacterium | reverse complement strand
AGGAGTACAATACAACCTTCGATTGATAGGTGTAACTATCATTGCACGATTGGTCAAAAGTTACGGTGGCTTGAAACTGAATATAGTGATGTCACTAATTGGAGTCACAAAAATTGGTAACAAGACCAAAAAAATCAGCCTGAAATATGGCTGATTTTTATTATATATTCTAAAATTTACCATATACAGTTACTAAAATTTATGATATAATAATATTTGATTTTTAAATCTATGGGGGCAAATAATGAATGATAATATAGTAATAAAGGGCGCAAAAGAACATAATCTTAAAAATATCAATTTAACAATACCAAGAGATAAATTAGTTGTTGTAACAGGGCTTTCAGGCTCACGGAAAATCTTCACTTGCATTTGACACTTTATATGCAGAAGGTCAAAGAAGATATGTAGAAAGTTTATCTAGTTATGCGAGACAATTTTTAGGTTTAATGGAAAAACCTAACGTAGAATCAATAGAAGGTCTTTCTCCTGCTATTTCTATAGACCAAAAAACAACATCAAGAAATCCACGTTCTACTGTTGGAACAGTAACAGAAATATATGACTATATTCGTCTTTTATATGCAAGAATAGGTGTACCATATTGCCCAAACTGTGGTAAAAAAATAGAAAAACAAACAATAGACCAAATAGTAGATTCAGTTATGGAATTGGAAAAAGGAACAAGAATACAGGTTTTGGCACCAGTAATAAGAGGAAGAAAAGGAGAGTTTGTAAAACTATTAGAAACTTTTTCAAAAGAGGGATTTGTAAGGGCAAGAATAGATGGACAAGTTGTAGAACTTACTGATGATTTACAAATAGATAGAAAGAAAAAGCATAATGTAGAAATAATTGTAGATAGACTAGTAATAAAAGAAGATATCCGTAGCAGACTTACAGAAAGTGTAGAAGTAGCCTTAAAATATGCTAATAACATTGTACTTATTGATGTTGTTGGTGATAAGGAAATGCTATTTAGCCAAAACTATGCATGTCCTGATTGTGGCATTAGCTTTGAAGAATTGACACCAAGAATGTTTTCATTCAATAATCCATTTGGAGCATGCCCAAAGTGTACAGGTATTGGTTATTTAATGAAAATGGATGAAGATTTGATTATTCCAGATAAAAATAAAACTCTTTATGATGGTGTAAAGGCTTTTGGAGCAAGTACCATGAAAAGAGGAGATACAATGGCAAAAATGTATTTCGAAAGCATAGGAAGGCATTATGGTGTAGATATAAAAGTTCCAATAAAAAAACTTCCAAGAGAGTTCTTAAATAAAATATTATATGGAACAGGCGATGAAAAAATAGATTTTGAGTACCAATCAGCAGCAGGAACAAGAAAATTTACTGCTCCATTTGAAGGAGTAATACCAACTTTAGAAAGAAGATATAGAGAAACAAAATCTCAAGGAATGAGAACTTTTTATGAATTTTATATGACTAATAGTCATTGTGATGAATGCAATGGAGCAAGGCTTAAAAAAGAGAGCCTAGCTGTAAAAGTTGGAAATAAAAATATATATGAACTTACTAATATGTCTATTGATAAGATAAAAGATTATATATCAAATTTAAAACTTACAAAAACTCAGGAGTTGATATCAGAGCAGATTATTAAGGAATTGAATATAAGGCTGCAATTTTTAATAGATGTAGGACTTGAATATTTAACTCTTTCAAGAGCAGCTGGAACATTATCAGGTGGAGAAGCTCAAAGAATAAGACTTGCAACTCAAATAGGCTCAGGCTTAACAGGAGTATTATATATATTAGATGAACCAAGTATTGGACTTCATCAAAGAGATAATGATAAATTACTTGCAACATTAAAAAAATTAAGAGATTTAGGAAACACTTTAATAGTTGTAGAACACGACGAAGATACAATGTATGCAGCAGATCAAGTAATAGATATAGGTCCAGGACCTGGAGTGCATGGGGGAAATGTAATTGCTCAGCGGTACTGCAGAGGAAATAAAAAATGTATCAGAATCAATTACAGGTCAATATTTAAGCGGAAGAAAGAAAATAGCAGTACCTAAAAAAAGAAGAAAGCCAAAACCAGTATCTATTCAAATTAAAGGTGCTTGTGAAAATAATTTGAAAAATTTAGATGTAAAAATACCATTAGGAGTATTTACTTGTATAACTGGTGTATCTGGATCACGGAAAAAGTACACTTATCAATGAAGTTTTATATAAAAATCTTGCTCAAAAATTATATAGAGCATCTGAAAAAGGAGGAAAATGCAAGGAAATTAAAGGAATAGAAAATATTGATAAAATAATAAATATAGATCAATCACCAATAGGAAGAACACCTCGTTCAAATCCTGCAACATATACAGGTGTATTTGATTATATTAGAGATATATTTGCAACGACAAATGAAGCAAAACTAAGAGGTTATCAAAAAGGAAGATTTAGCTTTAACGTTACTGGTGGAAGATGTGAGGCGTGTCAAGGCGATGGAGTATTAAAAATAGAAATGCATTTTTTACCAGATGTATATGTACCATGTGAAGTATGTAAAGGTAAAAGATATAATAAAGAAACATTAGAAGTTAAATATAAGGGAAAAAGTATTTCTGACGTGTTAGATATGACTGTAGAAGAAGCATTAGAGTTTTTTGCAAATATTCCAAGGATAAAACAAAAAATACAAACTTTGTATGATGTAGGACTTCGGTTATATTAAACTTCGGACAACCATCTACTACACTTTCAGGAGGAGAAGCTCAAAGAATAAAGCTTGCTACTGAACTATCAAAAAGGCCAACAGGAAAAACATTATATATTTTAGATGAACCTACAACTGGACTTCATATTGCCGATGTTCATAGATTAGTTGATATTCTTCAAAGATTAGTTGATACAGGAAATACCATCCTTGTAATAGAGCACAATTTAGATTTAATAAAAACAGCAGATTATATAATAGATTTGGGACCTGAAGGTGGAGACAATGGAGGAGAAGTAATATCAGTAGGAACTCCTGAGCAAATTGTTAAAAATGATAAATCTTATACTGGTAAATTTTTAAAAAAATATTTAGACTAACTAACAAATCAAAAATATAATTAATAAAGAGTACAATTAACTGTACTCTTTATTTACAATTCGATTAAAAAATTATCTACAATTATTGTTTGATTGATTATTATTGTTATTATCAATTCTTTCATTTTTGTTATTATTCTTATTGTTTTTGTTTTGTTGATTTTGTTTATTTTTATTATTTGACATAGTTAAAGCACCTCCAAACTTTTAATTACAATTTTATTATTTGCAAAACAATAAAAAATATTCTGGAATAAATTTGTTAATTATTATTTTTTGGTATATAATCTAAATGTAATGAATTTTTAGCGAAAGGGAAATTTATGGAAAATTTGGTAAATTTATTAAAAGAACAAAATAAAACAATTTCTGCAATGGAATCATGCACAGGAGGATTATTTGCAAGTGAAATTACAAATATAGATGGAGCAAGTAAAATATTTAAATTAGGTTTAGTTACTTATTGCAATGAATTTAAAGAATATTTTGGAGTATCAGGTCAAACTATAAATGAATATACTGTTTACAGCAACGAAGTTTCAATGGAAATGGCATCATCAGTATCAAATATATCAAAATCAAATTTCGGAGTTGGAATAACGGGAATGCTTGGAGTAATTGACCCCAATAATAAAAGTAATGAAATAAACTCTACTTATATTTCAATATATGATAATGATGCTTCTAAATATTATAACTATAAAATTGAAGCAAATGGCAGAACTAGATTAGAAAAGAAATTATTTATTGTTAATTATATAAAGGAGAGATTATATGAAATTTGTAAATGAAAAATTAGATGAATTCAATAATTATATAAAGAATAAAAAAGTAGCAATAATTGGTTTGGGTGTTAGTAATATTCCGCTGATAGATTACTTGCATAATTTAGGTTCTTATATAATGCTATTTAACAATAAACCTATAGATACATTAGATTCTATAATTTTAGATAAAATATATGAATATAAATTAGAATATTCATTTGGAGAAAATTATTTATCAAAATTAAATGGATTTGATGTAATATTTAGAAGTCCTTCATGTAGACCAGATTTACCAGAAATAGAAAAGGAAGTAGAAAGAGGTGCAGTTCTTACATCTGAAATAGAATTAGTTCTAGAACTATGTCCAGGAACAACAATTGGAATAACAGGGAGTGATGGAAAAACAACAACTTCATCATTAATATATGAAATTTTAAAAGAGGAAAATTTAAATTGTTACTTAGGTGGAAATATAGGAACTCCATTATTTACAAAAATAGCAGACATGAGACCAGATGATTTTGTTGTACTAGAATTAAGTAGTTTTCAGCTTATGACTATGAACGTAAGCCCCAACGTAGCTGTAATTACTAATATTACTCCAAATCACCTAGACATACATAAATCGTATGAAGAATACATAGAGGCAAAAGCAAATATATTTAAATATCAAAATGAAAATGATTTATTAGTTTTAAATTTTGATAATAATATAACAAAAGAATTTGCTAAGAGAGCTATTTCTAATGTTGAATTTTTTAGTAGTAAAACAAAATTAGAAAATGGTTTTATTTTAGACAATCAAATAATAAAAGAATGCGAAAATGGACTAAGAAGACATATTATAAATACCAAGGATATAAAATTAAGAGGAGTACATAACAGTGAAAATATATGTGCAGCAATTGCAGCAACTAAAAGATTTGTGTCACTTGATTCGCAAATAAGGGCGATAACTAATTTTTCAGGAGTTAATCATAGATTAGAATTTGTAAAAGAAATAGATGGAGCAAAATGGTATAATGATTCAATAGCATCAAGTCCAACAAGGACTATTGCTGGATTAAATTCATTTGATGAGGATATAGTTTTAATTGCAGGAGGATATGATAAGCATTTAGACTATAAGCCATTGGCTCAACCAATCATAGATAAAGTATGTAAATTGATATTACTTGGCCAAACTTCTGATAAAATATATAAAGAGGTTACAACATTACTTAGTTTAGAGCATAAGCAATTAGATATTTTTAAAACTAATTCTTTGGAAGAAGCAATAAATAAGGCAAAGGAAGTAAGTAAAAAAGGTGACATAGTATTACTTTCACCTGCAAGTGCAAGTTTTGATATGTTTAAAAACTTTGAAGAAAGAGGAAACAAATTCAAACAAATAGTTAATATGTTGTAGATTATGAAAACGCATATCGGGGATGTAAAAGATGTGCGTTTTTTAATATGAATTATAATTTTTTGTGCACAAAAATGAGTAATGATGAATACAATATAACATCTATAAAATAGGAGGTTATATAATGGACTATCAAAGTTATGAGGATTATATGAGAAGTGTCCTTGGTTATTCACCTTACATTGGAAATAACTATACATATACAAATGAGCAAGAAGATATGTACAATTATTCAAATAGCATGGAAATGCCAAATCTAATGGCTACTAATGAGCAAAGTCAAAACTTAAATCATTTATATCCAGAAATATATAAAATGGTATATCCAATGGTGTGCAAAGCGTGCAATATAAACGCCAATAGAGAACTTACAAAAGATTTATTAGAGCAAATGACAGATGAAATTTATATAAATATAGAGCCAGAGCAAGAAGCAAATAATAGAAAAAGAGCAGAAATAGAATTAAAAAATGGTGATGTTGTAAATCCAAATGCGAAAGAACCAGAAAGAACACCAAAAGAAACAAGACAAACAAATTTCCTACTAAGAGATTTAATAAGAATTTTGATATTAAGAGAATGGGGAAGACCTAATAGACCTCCTATAAGACCTCAATATCCACCACAAGGAGGAGGAAGACCACCGATGAGACCTCCAATAAGGCCGCGTTATTTCTAATTTGAAAAAATTAACATAACGTGATATAATATATTTAATGATACAATTTAATTGTATCAAAAATATGAAAGGGGTCATTAAAAATGACAAAAGAAAAACGGACAATGAAGCTAGGAAATGTGGGAGATTCTATGCAAATAGAATTTGGTCTATCAAGAATACCTGACACATTTCAACTTCGAGGAAAAGCAGGAACATACAATAGTTGTGGTTCTGCCTTGGTCGTTGTCCATTATGATGGGGCGGTTTACCTCATGCCAGCAACTCGGTCAAATCTTCAGATTGCTCGAAATGAGTTTGAGGAAGACAAGAGCCTTTATGTACCTTTATCGGATGGTATATCGATGCCTCAAGATAAGGAACTGAAAGAACTCTGGCAGGTCCTTTTGAAAAGGGCAAGAGAAAACGAGTGGCGATAATTCCCCTTACAGAGCTAGCAAATTTGCTAGCTCTGTTCCTTTTATGGTACAAAATTTTTTAACGTATCTTATAAAGAATAATTACCTAATTTTTACATATAATTATAGTACAAGCTTAAACTTTAAGGAAGTGATAAAAATTGGTAATTGATATGGGATATTTTACAAAAGTTTTGAAAAAAGTTTT
>CANQZZ010000076.1 GCA_947628465.1 uncultured Clostridia bacterium | reverse complement strand
AAGATAGAAATACCAATAAAAATGAAATTTATCAATATTTTTTAAAATATAAAAAGGATATCTAAATTAGATATCCTTTAACTTATTATTCATTGAATAATATTATAAATTAATTTGCTTTTAAATTAGCTATTTTAGAAGCACATTTTTCACAAATTAATTTTCCTTGATATTCGACTAAATTTTTAGAGCTTCCGCAAAAAACACAATTTGGTTCGAATTTCTTTAAAATTATTGAATTACCTTCGACATAAATTTCCATAGGATCTTTTTCAGTAATTCCAAATTTGTTTCTTAATTCAATAGGTAGTACAACCCTTCCTAATTCATCTACTCTTCTAATTATTCCTGTTGATTTCATAATTAACCCCCCTAATATTACATTTTTCGACAGCGTAGTTTTATTAATAATACCATAATGTGTGAAAAACGTCAACAAAATTTTTCCTTTTTCTGTAAATTATTTTATCATATAAAATGCATTTTGGGAATAGAATATTTCTAGAAAAATAAAAAATTTATAAAAATTTTATCAAAGGAGTATAAATGTTAAATATACTTTGGCCTTTATTTATTATAATATCCTTTATTTATGCAATTTTAACTGGTAGAGTTTCGCAGATAAATAATTCTGTATTTGATGGGGCAAAATCAGCAGTTGAACTTGCAATATCACTTTTGGGAACAATTTGCCTTTGGAATGGCATAATGCAAGTTGCATCAAATACAAATATAGTAAAACATTTAACTAAAATTTTAAATCCAATAATGAAAAAACTATTTCCCGATATAAATAAAGAAGAAAAAGTGCATAAGGAAATAACGATGAATATCATTGCAAATATAATGGGGCTTGGAAATGCAGCAACACCTTTAGGACTAAAGGCTATGAAATCTATGCAAGAAAAAAATAAAGATAAAGAAAGATTATCTAATTCGATGGCAGTTTTTATTGTTTTAAATACAGCTTCAATTCAATTAATACCCACAACAGTAATAGCAATAAGGAGTGCTTTAGGCTCAAATAATCCTACCGCAATGATAATACCTATTTGGATCGCAACAATTTGTGCGGCCCTTTCAGCTGTGATTTCATCAAAAATATTAATGAAAAAATTCTAAATCAAGTGGGCAGAAAGGAAAGTTATATGTCAGTAATTAATTATTTTTCTAATTTAGCAATTCCTTTTACAATATTAATAATCCTTGTATATGGAGTAATTGAAAAAAATAAAGTATTTGATATATTTTTAGATGGTGCAAAAGAGGGATTAGAAATTGTTGTAAAAATATTTCCTACATTAGTAGGACTATTTGTTGCAATTGGAGCTTTAAGAAGTTCTGGAATTTTAGATTGTATCATAAAACTAATTTGTCCTATTATTAATTTTTTAGGAATACCAACAGAAATTATGCCACTTGCAATACTAAGACCTATTTCTGGCAGTGCATCTATTGCAATAGGAAGTGATATTATGACACAATATGGCGTAGATAGTAAAATAGGACTTATTGCATCTACAATTATGGGGTCAACAGAAACTACTTTGTATACTATTGCAGTATATACAAGCGTTGTGGGAATTAAAAAAACAAGATTTGTGCTTATCTCAGCATTGATTGGTGATATTGTTGGAATGTTGGTTTCTGTAATAATTTGGAATTTTATGTCGTAAAGTTTTTATTGACAAATTATGGCAGAAAGAGTATTATAATATCATAATAAAATATTTTTTCAAAAGTATTTAATCAAAAAAATTTTTAATCAAAGATTTAGGTGAAAGAATGATTTTTAAATTCTTATTATTTTTTCTTATATTTTTTACTGTCAGAAAAATAATTATAAAAAAATTCTCAAAAAGAATCCTAAAAACAATAAGTAAATAAAAAGAAAAACTTTTTAGCTAATGACTGTTGTATTAGTTTATTTGTCATACAATCTTTTAAGTTATCAATTTTGCAGGGAGAGAAATTTTTTGATATTTATAAAAATAGCCCATACAATTATAAATAGTTTTATTTTCGATTCCCTGCAATACCCCCAAATAAATTTAGTTCTAACAATTTTAGTTCTAATAAGCTTTATTTCTAGTAAAAGGATAATCTTAGGTTCTCCTAGGATATCCTTTTTTCTAGACAACGTCAAAAAACTGAGTAGGTTTATCCCTTGGTGCTATATCAATTGATAAATTTTTGCAATTTTTAGTTTCGTTTCTTATAGTTTCGTACGCAAGCTCTGGAAAGTTATTTTCTTTGCTTAAATGTACAAGCAGAGCTTTTTGCAGACCAGATTCATAAAGAGTAGAAAGAGTTTTTGCAGCAGATATATTTGATAGATGACCTTGATTGCTAGCAATTCTTTGTTTTAACATATATGGATATGATGAACATTTTAATATTTCTGGGTCATAATTTGCCTCTAATAAAATACAAGAACTATCTTTTAGAAAACCAAGTAATTCTTCAGAAACAAATCCAATATCTGTTGCTATGCTGATTTTTTTATTGTTACAATATAAATTAAAACCACAAGGCTCAGCAGCATCATGAGGAGTGTGGAAAGGAAGTACCTTTATATCTCCTATTGAAAAAGTTTCATTAGCAACAAATACTTTTTTATTATTATCTGGAATTTTTACAGCGATACTTTCTATTGCATTCCAAGTTTTTTTATTTGCATATACTGGTATATTATACTTATTAGATAAGCCTGCAATACTTCTTGTATGGTCTATATGGTCATGTGTAATTAGTATTGCATCAATACTTTCGCCTTGCACGTGTAAATCATCAAGTGCTGTAACAATCTTTTTTAAAGTTACACCTGCATCTATAATTAAATTAGTAGTATCAGATTGTACAAGAAAACAATTGCCACTACTTGAACTATATAAACTACAATATTTAAACATCCATTTCATCCTTTGCTTTGATTTTATTCTTCTTCATTTACTCTTTGAATATCTGCACCAATTTTTCTGAATTTTTCTTCTATGTTTTCATAGCCTCTATCTATATGTTCCAAATTATACACTTCTGTTCTTCCATAAGCAGCAACACCTGCAACAATTAAAGCAGCTCCTGCACGCAAGTCTGTTGAGTATAAAGTCGCACCTGTTAATTTTGGCACACCTTCAAAAATTGCTGATTTCCCTTGAGCAGTGATTTGTGCTCCCATTTTATTTAATTCATAAGTATATTGAAATCTAGATTCCCATATACTTTCATTTATTATACTTGTTCCATCTGCAAGAGATAAAACAACACCCATTTGAGGTTGCAAATCGGTTGGAAAACCGTGGATATGGAAGTGTTTTTATAATAGCTTTCGATGGTCTTTTATTACACCAAACACGTAATTTATCACCATTCATATCTACCTGTCCACCAATTTCTAATATTTTAGCAGTTATACATTCTAAGTGTTTTGTTATACAGTTTTTTATAATTAAATCTCCTTTTGTAGCTACAGCAGCAAGCATAAAAGTACCAGCTTCAATTTGGTCAGGAACAACGCTATAAGTTTGACCACCCTTTAGACATTTAACGCCATTTACTTTAATCATATCTGTTCCTGCACCACGAATATCTGCACCCATTGTATTTAAAAAGTTAGCAATATCAACTATATGAGGCTCTTTTGCAGCATTATCTATAATAGTAGTTCCTTCAGCAAGTACACTAGCAAGCATTGCATTTATAGTTGCTCCAACAGAAACAATATCCATATATACATTAGTACCGTAGAAGTTTTTTTGCAGTTGCTCTAACATTACCACCAGTTATCTCTACCGTAGCACCAAGAGCTTCAAATGCCTTTATATGTTGGTCTATTGGTCTTGCACCTAAATTACATCCACCAGGAAGACCGACTTCAATTTCTTTTTTTCTACCAAGCATAGAGCCAATTAAATAATATGACGCCCTAAATTTTCTAGTTAATTCAATAGGAGCAATAGTATTTGTTATATTTCTTGTATCTATTTCGATACTATGTTTATCTATCCATTTTATTTTAGCACCTAAACATTCTAGAATTTCACATGAAAGCTTAACATCAACTATATTTGGTAAATTATTAATTGTGCAAACACCATCTATTAATAAAGTAGCAGGAAGTATTGCTACAGCAGAGTTTTTTGCTCCACTAATATTTACTTCGCCTTTTAATGGTGTTGGACCATTAATTATTAATTTTTCCATATAATCCCCCTTAAATGCTACAAATACTATTTTATTTTTTGCAAAATAATTTAGAGTGTATAATTACACTCTAATCTTAATAAAAATATATCATATATTTATGTGATTTACAATGCTTTTTTAAGATTGTGCTAATTTTATTCCTATATTTTGAAATAATTCCACTATTTTAAATTTAAAATTCATGTTATAACTATTTTCAGAAACTAAGCTATATTCCTCATCAGATAAATTCTCTTGCATAACTTCTTTTGATTCTTCAGGAACTATTCCGCTTGTTACATCAACAAAACAAAGGGGAGGGAACATTACACACCACCAATTTTGACCTTTGGCATTTCCAATTTCTACTTTCAAAGCATCATAAAAACCGGCAGGAAGTGAAATATCCCCGTAAGTTTTTGTTGGAAAAGCAAAGTTTCCAATACTTACTTTAGCAGAATAATTAAAACCATTTTCAAGTATAGTATCTTCTGCAATTTTTTGAATTTCATCTATATTTGCATTTGCTAAATTAATCACATCTTCTTTAGAACTTTCATTACCAGAAACGGAATTAATATATTCTAAAACTTTATCTCTAACAATATACTTTAAATTTTGATCTTCACGTGAATCACTATTTGCAATTACGTGTAATCTAAATACACTATCTTGAATATCACTAGATACAGCATTTACATACGAAAAAGCACATATAAAAGTATATATGAGTAATAATAGTAATAAAAGTAATAAACGTTTAAAATTTGAATTTGATATAAAATTTAATATTTTTTTCATTAAAATCCTCCTTTTGTAAAAGGTACAAAAATTGTAAAAATATTTCTGTAATAAAAGTATTAACCAAATATAAAAAAATATACATTGATTGTCGAAATTATGAATACGATTTGTATTGACATATCAAAAAATAAATGGTAAAATTTACCAGTAGAAAATCTTACGGGGGTACTATGTATGGGTGATATTAGTAATGTGAAAAAAATATGTGGCTTTTATGTGAGCGGAATCCACTTAATAACAATGATTTTGCCATATATAAAAAATGAAATAAGAAAGGATATAAATATAGAAACGATTTTAGAATATAATTTAAACGAGAATATAAATGATGTTTTATCTAAATTAATAATAGAAGATGAAGAAAAAAATAGAATATTAAATATAAATTGGAATAATAAAAGAATACAGAAATATTCAAATTTTGAAAAAGAATTAAAAAATAAAATAGAAAGCACAGACGAAATAGATTTATTAATAAGTGGAAGAAGAAAATATATAGAAGAAGTAAATATAATAATAGATAGATTTTTACAAAAAAATAAAATAAGTGATAAAAAGATTAATATCATTGATTGTTATGAAGTAACAGATTTTGATGATAATATAAGAGAAATATTAGACACCCATGAATTCATTTTAAACACTTCAGGAATCCATGATATAGGAGATATATTTGAAGATTATTCAAAAAAGAAGATAAATTAAAATCTTTTATAAAATACACCCCAAATGTTAAAAAATATTTAACGTTTGAGGTGTATTTTAATAAAAAACAATTAGCAAATTAGCAGAATTTTTTTATAATAGGTATTTTTTTCAATATGAAAACAATTAAACCACAGCCTATAAATAAACCAAATTCAGTAGCAAGAGTTCCTAAGATTGGATTAAAAGCAAAGATATGTTGAATAATAATAAATTTATAAAGTTTATAAGCAACCAAATAGTGAATCAAATATATTCCAAATGTAACTTTACTAATTTCGGTTATTATAGTTGATACCCATTTTTTAAAAGTGGCATTTTCAAACAAATATCTAACAATATAAAATACTGATAGAGATTCTAATATTACAACAATATTTGAAGAATCTAGCTTGTAAGAAATAGCATTGTTAAAAACAAAAGGTAGATATAGTGATAAAAAGAAGACTACTGCACATGTAATAAAAGTAATTAAAGCAATAATAAAAGTTTTCTTACTTAAGTTTATTTTAGATATGTACATTCCTGAAATAAAGAGTGCCATGTGTATAGGAAAAATACACTTACTAAAATTTTTGCTAAAAGACACATTAAAGTAATCAGATATAAGTATTAATAAACTAGGTAAAAGTAAGAAAAATATTATAAATATTCTGTAATCCTTAATTGTGAAATTATTAACCATTTTTTTTAAAAAAGGCATAGTTGCATATAGACCTATTAGCATATATAAATACCAAAATGGAATAATATAAGGAGCTTTTAAAAAATCTAAGGTAAAATTTAGGAAATTAAAATTTTTAATTCCTACTTCTTTAATATAAAATATCAAAGATATAAATATTAAAGGGATTATTATTCTAAAAATTCTTTTAGCAACTTCTTTAAATGATATATCTTCACTACGATGTAATAAAAGATAACCACTAACCATAAGGAATAATGGTACGCCAATTTTACAAAGAGCAAATTGAATTGAATAGAATATTGTTGCATATACAGCATTATTTGTGTAATCCAATAAATAACCACTAGTATGATTTATAACTACTGATAAACACGCAATTATTTTAATAATATCTAACCAATAGTATCTTTTTTGTTCACTCATGCAATAAACAATCCTTTCTATTTTTTATG
>CANQZZ010000075.1 GCA_947628465.1 uncultured Clostridia bacterium | reverse complement strand
GATGGAGCTATTAATATACCATTATATGAATTGGAAAAATGTTGTGATTGTAAACTGAAAGATAAGAATAAAATAATAATTGTATATTGTCAAAGTGGAATGAGAAGTATGAAAGCAATTAGAATTTTGAAAAAAGCAGGATTTAAAAATTTATATAACTTAAGAAATGGATTAGATGGAATATAATAAAAAAGAGATGGAATTCAAAACCATCTCTAATGTATTTTTTATTACAATTTAAAATCTAAATTTGATATTTGATTATTGTGAATAAATCTACTTAAATTATTAACATTTATGCCACTAGCAATAGAAAGATCTTCTACAGAACTAAAACTACTATTTTCATCTAAAATAGAATTTAATTTTGCTATATCCATTTTATCCTTTGCTTGACAATTGCAACAAACGTCATTATTAGATATGAAAAAGCAACCACAACGCATACATTTTTTAAATTCCATAAATAATCCTCCTAAAACTTTCTTTAGTATAACAAATATTTTATCATAAAATAATGAAAAAGCAAATAAAAAATAAAAATAAATTTAAAAATGTTATGAAAAAATAAAGAAAACTATAAATAAAAGTCTATTCATCACAAAATTTAAACAGATTACATATTATATAAAAAAATATATATGGAGGTAAAAAGTATGAATACATTATTAATATTTTTTGCATTGCCACTTGCAGTAATAATAATCTCAGCTGTATTACAAAAGTTATTACATAGTCCAATTACTGTTGCAGCATTAATATTTGCAATATTTTTAGTGATAACTTTTGCAGTATTTGATGAAACATTTTTAATAGCAACACTTGCATATACAATACTTGCTTTTATAACAGCCTCTCTAGTAAGATTATTCTGTAGGAACAATTCAAATAATGGAATATGTGAGGCATTAGCAAATTTACTAAACAACAATGCGGGAAGCAATGGAAATAATGAAGACGTAGAAGCGATAAATGACACATTAAATGAAATTTTAAACAGTATTAATAATTTAAACAATACGAATTCAAATAATGGAAATAATAATACATGCAGTCGTAGATGTGCTAGGTATAGGAGATTTTAGTAAGCAATAATATTCTTATGTATTGCAAACAACCTATGATATGTGATATATTGGTTGCAAAGGAGAAAAAATATGCAAAGAAAAGCTATAGCAGTATTTGGAGGCTCGTTTAATCCGCCAATCTATTCACACATATCGCTTGCAAATCAAGTCATAAATAAATTAGATAATATAGAAAAATTAATTTTTGTTCCAGTAAGTACAAAATATCAAAAATTAGATTTAGCAAGCGATGAGCATAGGTACAATATGTTACAATTAATTTGCGAAGATGATAATAAATTAGAAGTATCAGACATAGAGCTAAAACAAAACAAGCAGTTATATACAATTCAGACATTAGACTTATTAAAAAAGGAATATGGAAAAGAGTTCGATTTGTACTTTATAATGGGAACAGATAATTTAAAACAATTAGATACATGGCACGAGCCACAAAGACTTTTAAAGGAATATAAAATTATAGTATTAGAAAGAGAAAATGATAATTTAGAAGAGATTATTAAAAATAATAAACTTTTAAGAGATAATAAAGATTCACTTATAAAAGTAAAAAGTCTAGAAAAGATAAATTTAAGTTCAAGTTTTATAAGAAAAAAACTAGAAAATAGGGAAGATGTAAAAAAATATATTCCTATAAATGTTTTAGAATATATAAAAAACAATAAATTATATTTATGACAATTATTATATATAAAAATAAAATACTAATATTGACAAAAAAATACGAATAGTATATAAGATAATTGAGGTGAAATATATGAAATACATAAGAAAAATGTTTTTATTAGGTATAATTTTAACAATTGTAATATTTAATGGAAAAACATTAGCAACAGAAGAATTTAAAGCAATTGAAAAATCAAAAGAATATGAAAAATGGGAAAACTTATCAGAAGAAGAAAGGAAAGATACTATACAACCACCATATCAAACTATAAACTTCAAAGATGGTGTTAAACGTTCAAAATATAATAACTTATTAAGTTTAAGAGAAACTATTTTACCAACAAAATATTCAATGAAAGAAGAACTTGCTAATATAAAAGTAAAAAATCAAAAAGCAACTGGTGCATGTTGGGCATTTTCATTTACAAGTGTATTGGAAACAACATATTTAAAAAATCTGCAAATTGATAGAGAATATTCGCCAATGCACATAGAACTTAAAACTGCAAAAATGTTTAAAAGAGATATAGATAGTGGAGGAAATGTTTTATTAGCAGTAGCATATTCAACAAGTGGAAATGGACCAGTTTTAGAAAGCTATATGCCTATGTCAAGTGTATATAATGATGAAGAAAACGATTATATTAATGATGTGGAAAATTTAGACTTAAATAAAACAATAACTGGACAAGTGGTGGAAACCAAAGAATTTCCTAGCATATATAAAACATACAATGATAGTCAAGTTACATACACAGATGGAACATCTGGTGAAGATGCAACATACACACAAGAGAAAGTAAATGCAATGAGAAATGCAATAAAACAATTTATAAAACAATATGGTGCAATAACAGCATGTCTATATAGTGATATAACAATGGATAGAGAAGGAGCCATTATTTCAGACTATTACAATCCAGATGAATCAGCATATTATTGTAATGATTCTACTAAAACACCTAACCATGCTGTAACAATAGTTGGCTGGGATGATGATTTTGAGACTACAAAATTTAAAGAAAATAAACAACCAGCTAAAAAAGGTGCATATATTGTATTGAATTCTTATGGAAGTGAGTTCGGAGAAAATGGATACATGTATGTATCTTATGATGATTTTGCAATAGAAAATCTATTAGTTGGAATTGAAAGTTTAAAAGAAAATATAGAATATGATAACATTTATCAATATGATGAATTAGGAGCAAATTTTAGTATAGGAACTGGAAATAAAGACATTTATTCAGCAAATATTTTTACAAGAGATACATCTAAAGAAGATATGGACGAATATTTAGATGAAGTTGGAATTTATTTATTAGGAGCAGAAGGAGTAGAAGTATATTTATCTGAAAACGGAGATTTATCTAATTTAAAACAAGTTGCTGCTCCGGGTGTACTAGAACCAGGATATCATAATATAAAACTTCCTTCGCCACAAAAATTAAATCAAGAAAAATTTGCAGTAGTTATAAAATATACTAATGAAGAAGGAGCATTTATTCCATTAGAATGTAACTTATATGATAGTGGAGCTACTTTTATTTCTTCTAATATTTATTCTACGGCAAGCGCAAATAAAGGCGAAAGCGAATTTTCTGTAGATGGCAGAACTTGGCAAGAAATAAATGATACAAAAATAGATATGTTTATTACGCTACAAAATACCAATAATTGCATTAAAGCATTTACAACATATCAAGAAAAACCTCCTATAACACATGTAACAGGAGTAGAAATAGAAGAAGAGAGTATAACAATTAATAAAGGTAGTACTGCAAGTATTGTAGCAAAAGTAAAACCGGATGATGCAACAAATAAAAATGTAACATGGAGTAGTTTGGATGAAGGTATAGTTACAGTATCAAATGGAGTAATAAAGGGAGAAAAGGCCGGAACAACAACGGTAACAGTAACAACAGAGGATGGGAATAGAACAGACAGTATTAATGTAATAGTTGTGGAAACTGAAGAACCTCCTAAGATAGTAAATGTTACAGGAGTTAAAATAAATATTAATTTAGAAGAGGGTGTAGCATTAAATATAAAAGCTGGGGAAACTTATACAGTCAACGCAGTAGTAGAACCAGCTAGTGCAACAAATAAAAATGTATTTTGGGAAAGTTCAAATGAAAATGTTGCAACAGTGCAAAATGGCGTTATAACAGGAGTGTCAGTAGGAACTGCAACAATAACCGTTACAACAGAAGATGGAGACAAAACAGATAGTATAGATGTAAGTATTGAAGAAAACAATAGTGTCATAAAAGTAGAAAGTGTTGCATTAAATAAAACTAGTTTAAAACTTGAAGTTGGTGATACAGCAAATTTAGTAGCAACATTGAATCCTACTAATGCAAGTAATAAAAATGTGATTTGGACAAGTTCAAATGAAAGTGTAGCAACAGTAAGTGAAACTGGAATTATAAAGGCTTTATCAAAAGGAAAAACTACAATAACAGTAACAACAGAGGATGGAAATAAAAAGGCAAGTTGTGAGTTAACAGTTACAGAGAAAACAAATTCTGATGATGATATTTATAAAAGTGATAATGATAATATAAACAATAATACAAATAAACCAGATAATACTGCTGCAACAGATAAACTTCCAGACACAGGTGTAAGAGTTATATTAATAGTTGTTGGAATGGCAATTATTTTAATAGGAACAATATCATTTATTAAATATAGAAAATACATGGAAGTAAAATAAATATAAAATAAAAAAAGGGGTTTAGTTCAATTAGAAAATCCCTTTTTTATTATATATATTTTAATTAAAATTCAATAAATTTATAAACTGCTTCTGCAAAGCCACCAGATTCAACTGGATTAGTAGTTGTATATTTTGCGACTTGTTTAAGTTCATCATAGGCATTTGCAACAGCTACACCAACACCAGAATTTTTTACCATATCTAAATCATTTAAATTATCTCCAATAGCCATAATTTCATCATTATTTACATGTAAGTATTCACCTAAAATCTTTAAAGCTGCATCCTTACTTATATTTTTTGGAGTGATATCTAAATATTCATATTCTTTGTCAATTACTTTATCTTTATATTCACCATATTTTTTTATAGATGTAACTGAAACATTTTCTTTTTCAAGAATTTCATTCTTTATACTTGATAAATCAGATTCAGAAGATATTATTAATTTACATACATTAACTTTATTAAATGATAAATATTGTTTAATATCATTTACTATTGTTATACTTAAAGAAGTATCATAATATTTTTCTTGTTGTAATTTGTAATTTCTCAAATCCATGTATTTTAGTTCTTCCGTAACAATTTCATTATCTGTATATAAATGAACATGCAATTTATGTTCTCTTGCTATATCTATGCATGAAGTAATTTCAGAGCTATTTAATAATTTTTTATAAATTTCCTCACCTGTTTTTAAATTTATAATTTGATTACCATTGCCAAATATACCATAAGAAGCATTAAATTTATCACACATTCCTTTTATAATAGGATATGTTTTACCGTGTGCATATTACAAAATCTATATTTTTATTATTTATATCATTTATTGCTTTAAGGTTATTTTCAAAAATGGTATTATCTCTACCTATTATAGTTCCATCTAAATCACTTGCAACTAATTTTATCATTTTAAAATCTCCTTAAATAGGAATCTTGGTGAATTACTTAATTAATATAATTCAGCCACTTTTATAATTATACCATAAAATGGCAAAATAGTAAATACATAGAAGCAATATTATGTAAAATACAGAAAATTAAGTATAAAATATTGAAGAACAATGAAATTATCATAGATATATTTATTTTAACTTTAAAACAATTAAGATAAAAAATTAAAAATGCTATTGCAAAATGGAAATGTATAAATTATAATAAACATAACAAGTAAAAACAAAAGAAGGGAGCAAAAATAAATGCCAAAGGAAGAATTGAAATCAAAACGAGGAATAACTTTAGTAGCATTAATAATAACAATAGTAATAATGTTAATACTAGTAGGAGTAACAGTAAATGTATCATTACATGGAGGATTATTTAAAACAACAAAACAAGCAACAAAAAAATATAATATTGAAGTATTAAAAGAAGAAGTAGAAACGAGTTATACACTATATAATCAAAATAAGAATAATAAAAGAATATTTTATGGAAGATTTAGGAATAGAAGAAGACAAAATAATAGAATACAAATCAGCAGATGCAGTAGCATTTTGGTATAAAGAGCATCCAATAGTAATAGATAATATTGAGCATAAAATAATGGCAATTGGTGGAGATGAAATAGAAAGTGATAAAAATGGAAATATTTTATATGAAGATTTACTAGATGAAGGAAAGTATGTATTTTATGCCAAGTTGCCTTCTGGCTATGGTCCACAACAATTTTGGTTAGCAAAACACGAATCCAGAAGTAGATTAAAAACGGTTTTTTTTGATAATCAATGTCCGGACAATGTATGTTCAAAAACTTTAGATTCGGTCAAGTCCCTGGAATATGCTTACTTGCCTGACGGGTGGACAAAGATAAATGATTACATGTTCTATCAGTGTTCAGAACTTAAGAAAATAGCATTGCCGGGCGGATTAGTTTCGATAGGTAAGACTGCGTTTGCTGGATGTTCGAGCCTGAAGCGAATGATTTATCCTGAGTTGGTTACTGATCCGGGTACTCTAGGTAGTTGTTCTTCAATTGAAGAGGTTATCTTGCCTCCGAATTTAACATCCATCCCTGGTGGAATGTTTGAATATTGTCCGAATTTAAAGGAAATATATATTCCTAAAAGTGTAACTAGCATTGGAGGCGCTGCATCTGGTGGCTCTGGTTTACAAAAGGTGTATTATGGTGGTACTAGTGAAGATCGAAATGGAATTGAAATAGACACATATCGTAATGGAGGCTTTACAAACGAATCATATTGGTATTACTATTCAGAAACAAAGCCAGAGGAAGAAGGTCGCTTTTGGCATTGGGTAGGCGGAAAAATGGTAGAGTGGTAGTATTGCAAAATGCTACAAATTATAATATAATACAGGCATAAAAGGAGAGATTTTATGCCTGATTTTGTTCATTTACATGTCCATAGCGAATTTAGTTTG
>CANQZZ010000074.1 GCA_947628465.1 uncultured Clostridia bacterium | reverse complement strand
GAAAAATAAAATAAAAATGTGCTGAAAGTATTGACTTTAATACATTTAGCTAATATAATATGGTCAAAATAAGATAAATGCGGAGGCAAAATATTATATGGCAGAAAGAAAAATAGCTTATTTCACAGATAATGATTTAAATAACAAAACAGATAATGAATTAGTAGCTTCAGCAAAAACGGGTAATGAAGATGCTTTAGCATGTTTGTTTAATAAGTATAAAGAGCTTGTAAATATGAAAGTAAGCAAGTACTTTATTATTGGAGCGGAAAAAGAAGATATAGTACAAGAAGGAATGATTGGTTTATATAAAGCTATTAAGAGTTATGAAGAAAGTAAGCAAAATTCTTTTAAGTCATTTGCTAATTTATGTATTGAAAGACAATTAATAACAGCAATAAAAACTTCAAACAGACAAAAACATATGCCACTTAATTCATCAGTATCACTTAGTACTCCTGCATATGATGATGATAATGATGTATCATTAATAGAATTATTCAATTCAAAAATAGCAGAAGATCCATTAGATACAATAACCAAAAAAGAATATTATAAGATAGTAGGGAATAAAATAGATGAAAATTTAAGTGATTTTGAAAAAAAGGTATTAACTAGATTTGCAGCTCGGAGATAGTTATGTAAAAATAGCAGAAAAATTAGATGCACCAGTAAAATCAATAGATAATGCGATTCAAAGGATAAGAAAAAAAGCAAGTAAAAATATAATAAGTGAAGATTAAAAAAGGGGGGACATACATCAATATATGAAGAATACATCATATAATGAGGTATGTCCCTCAAACCTTGTAAAATAAATGCTTCTATAGCTCAGTAGGTAGAGCACAGCCATGGTAAGGCTGGGGTCGCCGGTTCGATTCCGGCTGGAAGCTCCAGATTATTTATAAAAATGAAACATCTGAAATTTAGATTGGAGAAATTTAAAATGATAAAATTTGCTACAAAAAAGGATGCTATTGTATTTTATGTTATTATAACAGTCATTGTAATTGGAATTTTAGCAATAACATTTATGGCAGTTAGTGATATAAAAAAGATGTCTTTTTCTAAAAAGGATTATGAATATATATATAGCCAAATAGAACAAAAATATGGTAATGGCGAACAATTTCATGTGGTAGATGAAAATGTAGATAGTATAAAAGAATTTGTAGGATATTATAATAGTGGAAAAAAAGATTATAATACAATAGGGAAAAAAGTTACAATTACAGGATATTTTGATTCACAGCCAAACATATATATAGTAGTATATGAAAAATATAAAAAAGATGGGCAAATAGTTCAAACATTAATGTTTAATGATAAATTAAAAGAAGAGTATTTGCATTAAAAATGTGGAAATATTATAAATTATAGATAACTACGATGTCCACTCCAATATATTTAACTTGACATTTCATTATGATTAAATAACATGCAAGACAAAAGCTATATCTGTTGAAAATTAACGGATATAGCTTTTATTTAATAAAATGATTTATTTAATAATACAAAAATTTAACAAAAAAGAAAAAAATAATTGACATATACAAACAAATGTTTTATAATATACACAAATAAAAGGGGTGTGAAGTTATGGAACAAAGTAATTTATCAATTCAAAATGAATTATCAAATGAAGATATAAAAAAGTTGATATATACAATAAGAGGTAAGCAAGTTATGCTAGATAGTGATGTAGCCATGTTATATCATTATGAAACTAAAAATATAAATAAAGCTGTAAAAAGAAACCTTGATAGATTTCCAGAGGAGTTTTGTTTTCAATTAACAGAAAATGAATTTCAAACTTTGAGGTTCCAATTTGGAACCTCAAAACAAAATTTAGAAATAAATGATGAACTTAGAGGTGGAAGAAGATATTTGCCTTATGTTTTTACAGAACAAGGAATAGCTATGCTAGCGGGTGTTTTAAAAAATGAGATAGCTATAAAAGTTAGTATTAATATAATAAAATCCTTTATAGAAATGAGAAAATTTATATTTTTAAATGGACAAGTATTTGAAAGATTAACAAATATGGAATATAAATTATTAGAACATGATAAAAAATTCGATAAAGTTTTCAATCAGCTACAGTTAGAAGATAATATAAAACAGAGAATATTTTTTGATGGACAAATATGGGATAGCTATAGTCTAATTATAGATATTATAAAAAAGGCAAATAAAAAAATTTTAATAATAGACAATTATATTGATGATAGTATTTTGAAAATGTTAGCTAAAAAGAAAAATAGTGTGGAAGTAGTTATTCTAACATCAGATAAAAGCAATATTGAAAATTTAGATGTTAAAAAATTTAATAAAGAATATCCTATTCTTAAAGTTGCTAAAACAAATAAATTTCATGATAGGTTTATTATAATAGACAACAAAGAGATGTATCATCTAGGAGCTTCAATAAAAGATTTAGGTAAGAAATGCTTTGCGATCAACAAAATTGAAGATATGAAAATTATAGAGAAAATTATTAACTTATAATTGTTTGAACGCAAAAAATATTATATAATACATTTATATAATTTTTTTAATCCTGTTTTGACAGGTTGATATATAGGCAGTTATTATAAAATAATTATTTTAAGGAGGCATTTTTATGCTTGCAATTGTAGTGGTAATCATGTTAACTGGAGGCATAGTACTTTGTGCATCAATTGTACCTATAATTACTGTATTAGTGGAAAAGCTTAAACATAAGCAGACTAAAATAGTCTATGAATTTCCACAGGAACTATTTGATGCAGAGTATCCTAAAAGTCCTAATGAAGAAGATCAACTTATAGGAAGATTTGATATGGATTTTTTAGAATTTAGAAACCATTATGATTAAATAATATGCAAGACAAAAGCTATATCTGTTGAGAATTAACGGATATAGCTTTTATTTAATAAAATGATTTATTTAATAATACAAAAATTTAACAAAAACGAAAAAAATTAATTGATATATACAAACAAATATTTTATAGAAGAGACAAGGAGAAATCAAGAAATCTATTGACAATGAAAAAACAAAGATGTATTATTTAAATGTAAAAATGATAAAGAAAATGAAACATAACACTAACCAAATAGGGAATACTTTAAAGAGAACAGAATAGGTTATTTTAGCAACAATGGAGTGACAAAAAGGAAAAAATAAAGAAACCAAAGAAGGGAAAAAAGACAAATGCCAAAAGAAAAATTAAGATCAAAAATAGGTATAACTTTAATTGCACTAGTAATAACAATAATAGTAATGTTAATATTAGTAGTAGCAACAGTAACAATAGCATTAAACGGAGGACTATTCCAGTCAGCAAAAAAAGCAGCAGAATTATATGAAAAAGCAAGTAATAAAGAACTAGGATACTATGATGAATTAATAAAAGAGCAAGAGGGTATTACGGCAAAAGATTTAGATAAAAATAATTTTGGCGATTATGTAGATTATGGTTTAGATTTAAATGGAAATGGTGATACAACAGATGATTGGAGAATTTTTTATGTAGGAAAAGAAGAAAACAAAGATGCAAATGAAAGAATATATTTAATAGCAGCAGATTATGTATCTGAAGATACATGCAATGCGATTGGAACTGCTGTAAATGAGGCTCACTTGAAACAGAAAAATAATGGAGAATATTCATATAGCTATTATTGGTCTGGTACAATAAACTATACATGTAATGATGGACATAATAAAATATTAAATAATGATAAAAGAAGATGTGTATTTCCAGAATATTTTATGATAGATTCATCTTATTGCTCTAGCCATTACTATTGTTCTGACCATGTGGGTACTGATGGAACTGGGGGTAATTGGCATTCTAGAAATGTGAGTGCACTTCAATGTATAGAAAATTGGCAAGCTTTGATAACAGAGAGCACTAAATCTCAATATGCAGAATATGCTATTGGAGGTCCAACATTGGAATTGTGGATAGCTAGTTGGAATAGTAAACATGGAAAAGACGTGGAAGAAAATGGAGAAACAGTTTATGCTAACGGAAATAATAATTCAAATGATAAATCTGGTTATTATGTTGGTAACAAGTATGAAGCCAATACAACTAATTGTGTACTAAGTAGTTCTGAAGGATACAATGATACTTTATATTTTCCACATAAAAGTAATGAATTTATTGTAACAGATGAAAATGGAGAATATAAAAAAAGAAGTTGGGGATATTTTCTTGCTTCGCCAAGTGCATTAGATGGAAATTATTGGTTGGGAGTAAGCTACTTTGGAAGAGTAGGAGATGACAAAGGTAGTGGAGATACTCTTACTATAAGACCAATTATTTTATTAAAACGTGGCGTAAAATTAATAAAGGAAACTAAAGATGAGAGAACATATTATAATTTGAGCATTTAAAAATTTCACAATGTTTTTAAATAAAGAACGAGCGAACAGAACAAATTCTTGAAAAAATGTTGTACCTATATTATTGCAATTTACTAAATTTATGATATACTTTATTAGATTAATTGATATTAATTTAGAACTTAAAAATAAAGAATAAAAGAGGTATAAAAATGAAAATAGGAATAGTAGGACTTCCAAACGTAGGGAAAAGTACAATGTTTAACAGTATAACAAATGCAGGAGCAGAATGTGCAAATTATCCATTTTGTACAATTGAGCCAAATGTGGGAGTTGTTCCTGTTCCAGATGAAAGGCTAGACGTTTTAACAAAAATGTATAATGCAGAGAAAACAACACATGCAATTGTTGAATTTGTTGATATTGCAGGTTTGGTAAAAGGTGCAAGCAAAGGCGAAGGATTAGGTAATAAATTTTTAGCACATATAAGGGAAGTAGATGCAATAGCACAAGTTGTAAGATGCTTTGAAAATCCAAACATTGTACACGTAGACGGAACTATAAATCCATTAAGAGATATAGAAACAATAAACTTAGAATTAATATTTGCAGATATTGAAACAGTTGATAAAAGATTAGATAAGGCTAAGAAAATGTTGAAAGCAGATAAAAAATATCAAACAGAAATAGACTGTTTAGAAAGAATAAAAAAACATTTAGAAGAAGAAAAACCAGTCAGAACATTAGAATTTAATGACGATGAAAAAGAAATAGTAAAAGAAATAATGTTTTTAACAGCAAAACCAATTCTATACATATGTAATGTTTCAGAAGAACAATTAGCAGATGTAGAAAATGATGAAAATGTTTTAAAAGTAAAAGAATATGCAAAATCTGAAAATACAATAGCAATTCCACTTTGTGCAAAAATTGAAGAAGAATTAACAGGACTTGAAGAAGCAGATAAAAAAGAAATGCTAGAAGCACTTGGACTTAAAGAATCAGGTTTAGACAAAGTAATTAAAGAAAGTTACTCACTTTTAGGATTAATGTCTTTCTTAACAGCAGGAGAACCAGAAGTAAGAGCTTGGACAATAAAAAAAGGAACAAAAGCACCAGTTGCTGCAGGAAAAATTCACTCTGATATACAAAGAGGATTCATAAAAGCTGAAATTGTAGCATATAATGATTTAGTAAGAGAAGGATCAATGGCTGCTGCAAGAGAAAAAGGACTTGTAAGATCAGAAGGAAAAGAATACATTATGCAAGAAGGAGATATTGTATTATTTAAGTTTAATGTTTAATTTAAACAATAAAAACACAAAAAACGCATAATTTTTCAACTTTTTTGAAAAAAAGTATTGCAATATTTTGAAAAATATTGTATAAATATAAGAGAATAATTTATAATAATAATATAAAAGTGAAAAAAGGAGATAGATAAAATGTCAAAAACAAAAGAATTAATTATATGTATAGTATCAATTTTAATATTGGCTTTAGCTATAACAACAACAGCGTTTGCAACAGAAACACAAGATCTTAATGCTTTATTAGGAAGTTCAAATAATACAGAAAATAATGGATTTGAAGAAATTAGTGAAATAAACAATACAAATACTAACACAAACACAAATACTAATACTAACACTAATACAAACACCAATACAAATACTAATACATCAATCCCATATACAGGAGTAGATTATTCAGTAATAGTTATAATAGCAATTTGTGGTGTTTCTGCAGTATATGCATATAAAAAAATAAAAGATTATAACAATATTTAATAAGCAAAGTAAATTAATTTAAATTATTAAAAGGCTATTTGTTAAAAAGTAGCCTTTTTTTATTGTTTTGCTTTAACAATTAATCTATTACCATTTAAGTTATTACACGTAACTAAAGTTATTTCTTTCTTACCATTAGTATTTTGCAAAGTACATGAAGTATCATTTTTATCAATCTCATATTTATCATAAACTTTATAGCTAATTAAATAACCAGTAGAATTAGAAATATTAATAGTATCGCCAATATTTAATTTATAAAGATTACTAAAAAAGCGATTATCATCATAATTATGACCTGCAATACACAAATTACCTATTTCGTTAGGATCAGGACCATAGAATTTACATGGCGCAATTTTAAGTAATTCATCAGTTGTATTTGAAAGTATAGGGTAATTAATTTGAATAGAGGGTATTTCAATGCTACCAATTACAAAGAAATTTTTGTTTTCATTTAAAGGTATTGTAGTATAAATATTTTCATCTGAATACAAACGTTGAATATTAAAATTATTTAGCAGTATTGATGACATATTTTCTTTTTTAGTAGAAATAGAATAGTTGTATATATAATATGATAATGAAAATATTATTAAGATTAAAGAAAGGCTAAATATAATTTTAAACTTTTTAATGCGTTTATTTTTTTCCTTTTTTTTAGATTTTTTATCATCCAATTTGTTTTCATCTGTAAATAAAATTTGATTCATAATATATTATTTTATATAAATAAAAAATAAATATACA
>CANQZZ010000073.1 GCA_947628465.1 uncultured Clostridia bacterium | reverse complement strand
TACTCTACGTTTTTCATTTTTTCCAAATGTCTAATTTTTTCTATTTATTCTTCTTAAAAATTGGACATTTTTTGGTACTATGTTTTTTGGAATAAATTTACATTTTTATGAATATTAGTAATTAATATCTTAATTATATTATTTATAACATTGGTTGTTATTAAACAAAATAATTAAAGAGTGCACTTCATTTTAAAGTGCACTCTCATTTTTAAGGTATCTCTACTGTCCAATAATATTTGCATCATAGTCAAAAGCAATTCTTCTTTTACCATTGCCTTCATATGCAAATATTACCTTAGAATAAATTTCAATTCTTTTCCAAATGCAATCAACTATAACAGTTCCATCATATCTAAAAAATCCTTGATTTTTATTCTTTGTTGCTACAAAGCCTTTAGGGTATAACTTTATTTGATCCCATTGTTCTTCCGAAATTGCTGTACCTGCATAATCAAAAACTTTAATTTTAGAATTTTTATATGCTAGTATAACATTTTCTTCAAATTTTATTTTATCCCACTCACAATCTAATATTTTTTCAAAAGTTTTAGGATTGTAAGCACCCCATAGACCATTTTTTACAACTATGATGCAATTTTGTTTGATAGTTATTGTATCAAAATAATCATTTAATACATTCCTACCATTATCGTCCCGAAGGACTTGCTCAATTTTTAACATTAGAAATTCCTCCTATTAGTAAGGGAAATGACAGAAATATCCATCATTTCCCCTACTTGTGTCTAACACCTGTCCACGATTGTCTTGATGACATCTTCAATAGAAAGAGTTTTTTGCTCACCTGTTTTCATATTTTTCAATGAATACAGCCCAGTTTTTCGCTCTTCTTCGCCAATGATGATGACATAAGGAATACGCCATTTATCAGCATACTTCATTTTTTTCTTCATCTTGGCATTTTCAAAGTAGATGTCTGTGTTGATTTTTTCCTCACGCAACTTACTTGCAATCTTCAAACAGTCATCAATTTCGGAATCCATCGGAATGATAAGAACATCCGATATTGACTCTCTGTCTGCCTTAATTGCATCCATCTGGCTCAACTGGTAGAACAGTCTTGTCAAACCAATAGAAATACCAACACCAGGCAATTTCTTGTCAGTATAGTATTCTGCAAGGTTATCATAACGCCCACCAGAGCAGACACTTCCGATTTTTCTGTAATCGTTAAGGAATGTTTCATATACTGTTCCAGTATAGTAATCCAGTCCTCTTGCGATTTTCAAATCAATTGTAAAGTAGTCTTCAGGAATACCCAAAGAACGAATATACTTCACAACATCGGAAAGCTCCTGCACTCCTTCAATGAAAGTCTTATCTGCAATGTCAAATTCTTTCAAAGCAGACAATTTTTCATCGACTGTACCTTCAATAGAAACAAAGTTTACAATTGTTTCTATTGATTCTGAGTTAATGCCCAGAACTTCCAACTCGCCTTTAACTGCATCCTCGCCGATTTTCTCGATTTTGTCAATGATACGCAAAATATCTGCTGCATCATCCGACAAGCCGAGACTTCCGAACAGTCCATTCAAAATTTTACGATTGTTCATGCAAATGGTGAAATTATTGAATCCAAGTTCTTTGAATGTGTTATAGATAATACTAGGAATTTGAGCATCGTTTATGATGCTGAGTTCACCATCCCCAATAATATCAATGTCACATTGATAGAACTCACGATACCTGCCCTTTTGGGCTTTCTCACCACGATACACTTTACCAATCTGGTATCTCTTGAATGGAAACGCCAAATCGTTGTAGTATTCTGCAACATACTTGGCAAGTGGCACAGTGAGATCGAATCTCAACGACAAATCCGAATCGCCTTTTGAAAAACGATAGATTTGTTTTTCGGTTTCTCCTCCTGCTTTTGCAAGAAGAACCTCTGAGAGTTCGATAACAGGTGTGTCTAGTGGAAGGAATCCAAAGCGTTCATAAGAATGTTGTATGGTTTCCTTCATTTGGTCAAATTTGACCTGGTCATTTGGATTTAATTCCATAAATCCAGCAAGTGTCCTCGGTTCTACTTTGCTTGTCATGTCATTTTACTCCCTTCAGTAAAATAGTGTTAGTTTGAAAAAAGAAAATCTTTTTTCATAATGCAAACTTTTTGCATGTATCTATTTTACTACAATTTACATAATCTGTCAACATTGCTTGATTTTTTTCATTATGTGTGATAATATGTATTTGTATACATTTTTGTATATATTATATTTTATGAAAGGAAGATTACTATGAAGTCAGGCATCATGAATCTTGAAAGCTTTGATGACTTTTATAATGTCTTTAAAGTTTTCGAAAGTTTCCCTTTCTTTGAAAGGTGGACGTCAGAAGAAGTTCGGCTAGAATTTGATAAGAACCTTACTAATGGCAAAATCTTCGGCTATTACGAAGATAATGTGTGTGTTGGTTTCATTTCAATCAGAAATCAGCATCCCAATGAACATCCTGTTCACTATGGGCACGAAAGCAAAGTTCTATATATCTCAGATTTGGCTGTTCTTCCAAGTTATCGACATCGTGGAATTGGCACCAAGCTTTTTGATTATGCAATTAACATTGCTAAATCTGAAGGCTATGAATTTGCCTATCTTCGGGTTAATGAAAAGAATCCAATGGGTTTGGGAATTTTTAAGAAATATGGTTTTACTAAAGAGTACGATCTCTATGAAATTGTTTCTCGTTCCCACACAAACCATTCTTCCAAAAACCCCGAAGAATTCCGCATTTTTATGACAAAAAAACTGTAGTCCACTCAAAGATACCATTAAGATTTTAATGGTATCTTTGTTTTATATATCAATATTTATTCTTTTTACGCAATTATCACTTTTTATATTTCCCAAAATACAAGCATTTTCAATTTTACCTTTATTTAAAATAATTTTGGCAGTTATATCTTGATTTGATGGCTGTATTATATCAATTTTTTGATTACAATTATTCTTTACTGCTTCTAATATAGCAACAGCTGTTGTTCCACTCCCACATGCTGTTTCATAAAATAATGTATTTATTTTTTTTACCCATACTACTGGATGGATTTTTATTTTTTCATTTATTTGTTCTAAAAAAATCACCCCAATAGCTTCAGATTCTTTAATATTATATTTTTTTAAAATATTCATTGCACTACTTTTTAAATTTTTCTTATCTAATAAATATAGTTTTGATATTTCTTTTTCTAATATAATATACTTAATTCCACTCATTATAATTTCGTATATACCATTGTCTACTACTCTTATAAAATCTTTACCAGTATATAATGGAATTTGTGACCAAGCCTTTCCTTCCTCATTTACTCCTGCTTTTATTATCATATTATTAGATATATCTATTTTAATTTCTCCGCTTTTCCCTTTTAAATAATAATATGCAGCACATCTTGTAGCATTACCACAAAATTCTCCACCAGCCATTTTAAGTTTATATTTATCTAAACCTATAAAACCGACTTGCTCTATGTTTGGATGTATATTCATAATTCTATCATTTAATATTTTTTTTGTTTGTTCGTCTATATCAGTTCCTTCTACTAAAGCTGTATCGTTACCACATGGACTAAATAAATAATATGTAAATTCTTTTTTCATTAATATTTCTCCTATACACAATAAAAAAGTGTTTTGGCAATTTTTCACCAAAACACTTCTTTAAAATACTTCTTTAATCTATCTTTTGGTGATATTTTTTCATGATAAATAAAACCAAATGATGATGGTGTGATGAAAACATTATTTTATTATCAATCATATTTAACATATTAATATCACCTTTCACTATAAATTTTTTTAATATTATAATATACTTATCTTTAAAAGTCAATCATTTTTTTGTGAATTTATTTTCATTATCTCTCCCAATCATCATCCTTCGTTGTTTTCGAAATATATGAGCCTAATTGAGATGATGAAATTGATGGATCAGCCTTCCCTAAATTCAACACTCTTCGTTGTAAATAGTCTAATTTTTTTAGTGTTGTTAAATTTAAATCTCCTGTATCCTCAATAGGAATAGGATAAAACATTTCTTCAAATAAATTTATAATATTTTGTGACCAATTAGTTACAACTTTCTTTTTACTCTTTGTATCTGGTAAAGATGTAACAAAACCCTCTATACTCTTTCCATTTAAAACAGGTCTTGTTTGTGAAGGTGTAACTGTATATGGTACTGTTCTATTTCCATTCCCTAAATCTATTGCACATGGAGTATATAAAAAAGAATATTTATCATTTGGAAATACATATCTATACATGTGATCAAAATAATATTCATTTAAATGTCCCTTGTTAATAAGTTCTGTAACTTCTTCTTTATCGACTGATTCCATAGGACTTTTTTTATCAGTTATCCATCCCAGTTTTATTCTTGTACCTTCTTTATCATATAAATATTTCATTCCTGTTAGTTGTAAAGCCGTATAATTACCAATTTCATCAAAATTAGGATTTTTAGAAAATTCTGATAATTTTTCATCTACATGCCTTTTTATATCATTAAACTCATCTGAGTTATGATAATTATGAGAAAAATTCAATTGATATTTTCCTTCTAAATGTAAATTTCTTATTAAATTTTCTACTATAAAGTTTTCTTGAGCTATTAATCTTTTTCTTGTTTCTTCATCAATATTGTATCCTACTGTAGAAATTTCATGTATTACTTTCTTAAAACCTAGTTGTCTTTGTAACCATAATGCAGTTAATACAGTGTTTAGAAATTCTACTCCAAATCCAGAACTTGGTTCATTTACTGAAGCTAATCCTGTTCCAAAATATAGTGTACTATCTTTAATTTCATCCTTTGTAAGAGTTTCGTTTAAAAACATTGACTTATTAGTAGTCTTAAAACTTGTAAAACTACTTAATTTCTCTCTTAAACTTTCCAATGTTCTACTCCTTCCCTTACTCTTTTTTATTAACATAATTTTTACCCATTATATCATCTAATACTTATAAAATCAATACTTTTGTTGTATTTTCTAGATTTAGTTAATAATATTTATTTCTTTATTGACTAATTCATTAATTTATGATATATAATAAATTAAATGGTAGGTTTAGCTCAGTTGGTTAGAGCGCTAGTTTGTGGCACTAGAGGTCGTGGGTTCGAATCCCATATCCTACCCCATTTTTATTTTATAACAAAATTGTTAGTAAGAATTAGTTTATTTCAATTCTTGCTTAATTTATGCCCTTAAAAAAATTTTTATATTTTTTACATAAAATAGTTGACAATAAAATTATTTTATGTTACTATATAGGAGTATTGAGATTATTCAATATAGTTTTAGATGTCAGTTTGGTGGAATTAGCTCAGCTGGTTAGAGCACTGGATTGTGGCTCCAGAGGTCGCGGGTTCGATCCCCGTATTCCACCCCATCTAAAAAAGGTTGATTCATATTGGATCAACCTTCTTTTTTTATTTATAATATTATTTAATACTCAATATTATATTCAAGGCATCCATAAATCCAGTTGTATAATATTTTCTATTAAAATAATGAAAACTATCTAATATTTCTTCTTCTAACTTATCTAACTTTTCTTTTGTAAATTGATGTTTGTCACCATCTATGCAAGTTAAAATGACATTTACACATTTTTCAAAATCATATATGTGATTTTTATCTTCTTCGCTTAATTCAGTTTCTAATTCTTCCTCCCTAAATTCAAACCATTTCTCCAATACATTTTTTTCTTTTTCCATAATTAAAATTCTCCTTTTTAAAATACTTGTATTAATTGCATAAGGATATTTTTACACTCTGAGATACACATTAATTTTTATATTAATGCTTCGCATACATCCATATTTATCAACACCTTCCAAAACTACCATTTTGTCACTACCATGTGCATGGGATTTGGTTGCAATGCTGCCGGAGTTGTTGGAGCAAGAATTATAGATTCTCCAAGAGAAAAATTAATTGCAATTATTACTAACAATTTTGTTCCTTGTAATCGGAAGATTTCCTTTTTTAATCACTATTGCTTCAATATTTATTGCTGGAAATACTTTTGGTATTTGGTCATCTATTTTATCTACTTTATCTGTGATTTTAGTAATAATTATAGGTATTGTTATGACACTCATTATATCCAAAATTTTATCTAAAACTATACTTAAAGGAATGCCTTCTTCTTTTGTTCTAGAACTACCTCCTTATAGGATGCCACAAATTGGTAAAGTTTTGGTACGTTCAATTTTTGATAGAACATTGTTTGTTCTTGGTAGAGCAATTGCTGTTGCTGCTCCTGCAGGTATCGTTATATGGCTTTTTGCAAATGTAAATATTGCTGGAATATCTATTTTAAATCATATTGCAAATTTCTTACATCCTTTTGCAAGTCTTATGGGATTAGATGGATATATTCTTACTGCATTTATTTTAGCTCTTCCTGCAAATGAAATAGTTCTTCCAATAATTCTTATGAGCTATATGGCAGGTGGAAATTTAGTGCAAATTGAAGATTTAACAAGTATATCTAATATTTTAATAAGTAATGGTTGGACTATTCTTACTGCTATAAATGTAATGCTTTTTAGCTTGATGCATTTCCCTTGTAGCACTACTTTAATTAGCATAAAGAAAGAAACTGGAAGTTGGAAATGGGCAATAATTTCGTTTATTATTCCAACTATTTGTGGAATAATTGTGTGCATGATTACAAATGGAATTTATAATTTGATAGTTTACTGATAACAAAAAATACATCTCTGCCTGGTCGTTAGAGATGTATTCTTAATAATACTTATTTAAACGGGACCAACTTTATTTTATATCCCACACATTATATGTGTAAGGTCCTCCATGATCATCATCATCTGCTAATTTGTTTACAGTAACTGTTTTCGATTTTGATAACTGGATATTAGATGGTAAAGTGATAAGGACACGCACA
>CANQZZ010000072.1 GCA_947628465.1 uncultured Clostridia bacterium | reverse complement strand
AAGGTGAAAAGGGGGAGTAATAAAATGATGGTATATGTGTTAGTAGCAATAATAGCTTATTTTATAGGAAGTGTAAACTTTTCAGTAATATTTAGTAGAAAATTTGCAGGATTTGATGTAAGAGATAGAGGAAGTAAAAATGCAGGAACAACCAATGTATTAAGAACAGTTGGAACAAAAGCAGCACTTTTAACATTAGTATGTGATATTTTAAAAGGTGTTATAGCAATAGTTGTAGCAATAATTGCAAGTAATATATGGAAAGATTTAAATGGCGAAGAATTAAAATATTTAGCAGGATTTTTTGTAATTCTTGGTCATACATTTCCAATTTTCTTTGAATTCAGAGGAGGAAAAGGTGTTGCAACAGCATTAGGAGTACTGTTAACATTAAATTGGAAAATAGGATTAATATGTTTAATATTTGAATTAATAATTATAGCAATTACAAGAATGGTATCAGCAGGGTCGATTCTTGCAGCAATTCTTTATCCAATACTTACAATATTTATGGAAGATATTGGATTTGGTGCAATAATAATTAGTATATTTATAGCATTACTAATAATATTTAATCATAGAGAAAATTTAAAAAGAATAAAAGATGGAACAGAGAATAAATTAAGCTTTAAAAAATAAAATTTATTGAAAGGAAATACTTATGAATAAAAATATATGTATAATAGGAAGTGGAAGTTGGGGAGTTGCATTAGGTATACACTTATCTAAATTAGGAAACAATATAAAAATATGGTCATATAAAAAGGAAGAAGCAGATATAATTAATAACGAAAAAAGGTGTATGTTTTTACCAAACGTAACAATTCCAAATAATATAATTTGTACAACAGATTTTGATGAGGCAATAGAAGGTTCAGAAATGATTTTACTAGTTACTCCATCAAAAGCTGTAAGAGAAACAGTAAAAAAGTTTAAAAAATATGTTACAAATCAACAAATTATAATTTGCTCTAAAGGTTTTGAAAAAGAAACTCTGTATACATTAAATGAAATACTTGAAGAAGAATTACCTAATACAAAAATAGGAGGACTTTCAGGACCAAGTCATGCAGAAGAAGTGTCTATAGGAATTCCAACAGCTTTAGTAATAGCATCAAAATATCAAGAAGTTTTAAATGATGTGCAAAGTACATTTATGAATGAAAATTTAAGAATATATACATCAAATGATATTAAAGGAGCGGAACTTCGGTGGAGCATTAAAAAACATAATAGCTTTTTGTGCAGGAATATTAACAGGTCTAAATTTAGGAGATAATACTTTTGCAGCTCTTTTAACTAGAGGACTTTCAGAGATGGCAAAATTAAGTATTAAAATGGGAGGAGAACCTAAAACTATATATGGCTTAACAGGACTTGGTGATTTAATAGTTACATGTTTAAGTAATCATAGTAGAAATAGAAAAGCAGGAATATTAATTGGTCAAGGAAAAAATATAGAAGAAACACAAAAAGAAGTAGGAATGACAATAGAAGCAATTGATAATATACAAGCAGCATATGAACTTTCAAAAAAATACGATGTAGAAATGCCAATAGTAGATAGTGTATACAGTATTTTATATAAAAATTTAAAACCTGAAGATGCTTTAAAACAATTAATGACAAGAGAAGCAAAACAAGAGGATTAGAATAAAAAATATTAATATGGTTAGAATAAATAAAAAAGAATAGCAAGTTAAAGGAGGAAATATTAAATGGGATTTTTCAATGACTTGGGAAAGAAAACAACAGAGGCAACAAGTAAAATAGCAAGAGAAGCAAAGTTGAAAATGAAAATTACAGAAAATAGAAGCAAAACAAAAAGTCTGTATGAAGAATTAGGAAGAAAAGTTTATGAAAACCATATTAGAGAAAATGATACAAATCTTAAAGAAATTGTAAAAGATGATTGCATAAAAATAGATACTCTTTCTAAAGAAACTGAAGAGGCAAGAAAACAAATACTAACAATAAATAATAAAAAGTTATGTAATAATTGCTTTGCAGAAATTGAAATAGAATCAATGTTCTGTCCTAAATGTGGAAAAAAACAAAATGAAGCAAAAACTGTTTTAGAGAAGGCTGAAGAAAAATTAGAGACTGCAGAAATTCCACAAGGAAAAGAAGATGAGGCAGAAATTGTAAAAGAAGAATTAAAAGAAAAAAATGATGAAAATAATAAAAAATAATTTTTAATAAGGATACCTTTCAAAAAGGTATCTTATTATTTGCTCTGCATTATTATCAGTTACATTGATAAAAAAGTCTTTATCTAAGCTAATCCACATATTTATATCATATTTATCAGAATTATCTATAAAAACTCCAATTATATCAGCTATTTCAATTGGATTTGCATATTCTTTTTTCCATTCTAATAAATTGCTTTTTTGATTTTCGCATTTATTATAGCAATGTAAAAATCTATTAATTTCATTATCTTTTTTGCTATATAAATTAACAATAACTCCCACTTAAAAAACTCCTTTAATTTTATTATTTCAATAATTTAGAATGTTATTCAATAGAATAAATATTAAAATTTTGGAAATAATATTGGGAGGTGATAATATGAGGAATTTTAAAATCATTTTTTCTATTTTTTTAATAATTGCAATTTTAGTTTCATTAACTGCATGTAATAATGGAAAAAATAATGAAGATATGAAATCAAAGATAATAGAAGAAATGGATTATTTAGATACAAAAATTGTTAGCATATCAAACAAATTAAATAATATATCACTTCAAAATTATGAAATCACGTCAGAAGAAATTAGCATAGAACAAGAATCATCTGGAGGAGGAGAAAGCTCTTCTGGAGGAAGTAGTAGTCGGAGGCTCGGGAGGAGGAGAAAGTAGTAGCGGTGGTGGTGCATCACAAGATGGATCTAGTAGCCAGCAAAAACAATCTAGTAGTCAAGGACAGAGCCAATCGGGAAGTGATTCCGGGCAAAATAATATAACAACTACGAATATGGAAGCAGGAAGCATTTTAGAATCAGATGAAAATGATATAGATTGGAAATCAATAAAAAATGATATTGAAATATTAAATGAAGCATGGTCAGTAATTATCTTAGACTTATCAAATTTTAATATAAACAATAGTGATATATTAGATTTTAGTAGTACATTAGATGATTGTATCTTAAGTATAAAAGATGAAAATAAATCGGATACTTTGAGAAATGTATCAAAACTATATTCATTTATTCCAAATTTTGAAAGAGGAATATCTGCAAGCAATAGCGCCCAAAATATAAAGCAAGTAAAATCTTATATAATAAATGCTTATGCGCAAGTAGATAAAGGCGAATGGGCAAATATAGAATCAAACATTTCTGATGCTGAAAAAACATTTAATAATTTGACAAATGACATGGACTATATGAAGGATAAAGAATATAAAGTAAATAAAACGTATGTATTAATGAAAGAATTACAAAACTCATTATCATATAAGGATAAAAAACTATTTTATTTGAAATATAAAAATTTGATGGAAAGCATCAGCACCTTGTAATTATTGACTTTTTAGTAAATTTGTCGTAAAATAAAATAAGAGTAAATTGAACAGTCGCGTGTAAATACCGCAAGGTACTACATGAGGAAAGTCCGGGCTCCATAGAGCAATGATGCTGGATAACGTCCAGTGAGGGAAACCTTAAGGAAAGTGCAACAGAAAATAACCGCCTGCTATTAGTAGGTAAGGGTGAAAAGGTAAGGTAAGAGCTTACCGCAAATATGGTGACATATTTGGCCAATGCAAACCCCATCTGGAGCAACACCTAAATATAAGAAGGCTAAGACTGCTCGTCATCTTCTTAAACTGGTGGCTTGAGATATATAGTAATATATATCCTAGATAAATGACTGTTTTAAACAGAACCCGGCTTATAGATTTACTTAAACCAAAAAGTGTCCCAAAGGGGACGTTTCTTTTTGGGACAAAATGTCCCAGAGAGAAACGTCCCTTTTGGGACATTTTAAAATTTTTTCATATCTGCTGGGATAGGTGAAGTAAATTCGATTTTCTTTTTTGTGATTGGATGCACAAATGATATTTTATGGCAATGGAGAGCTTGCCTTGCAATTAATGATGATTCATGCCCGTATAATGTATCTCCCAAAATAGGATGACCTATATATTTTGAATGTAGTCTTATTTGATGAGTTCTTCCAGTTTCTAAAATAAATTTGACTAAAGAAATGTTTCCTTTTTCTTTAATTACTTCATAATGAGAAATTGCTTTAAAACCATTTTTATCAATACATCTTTCTATAATACTTCCAGCTTTTCTGGAAATAGGAGCATCAATTGTTCCACTTTTTTTATCTAATATGCCTTCTAAAATTGCTATATATTCTTTATAAAAAGTTTTTTTCTCCATTTGCTTTATAAGACATTCTTGTATATATTCATTTTTAGCAAAAATAACAATACCAGTAGTATCTCTATCTAATCTATTTACAGGTCTTATTTTTTTGTTTAATCCAATAGATTCAAAATAATATTTTATACCATTAGATAAACTATTAGTATAATGAAGGATAGAAGGGTGTACTGCCATATTACAGGGCTTATCTATTACTAAAAAATAATCATCTTCATATATGATTTTTAAATCCATTTTTGTAGGAATAATATTTTCAGAAGCCTCATCAAAATCAATATTACATTTCACAACATCATTTAATGCTAATCCTTTATCTAAATAGGTTTCTTTATCATTTAAATAAATTGATTTATTTTGTTTTAATTTAGTAATTAATCTATTTGACATATTAAATTCATTTTTTAAAACTTGTCTAACATTTATATAATTAGATAAGTTGTTTACAATATATTTTAGTTCCATTTTTATGCACATGCCCCTCAAACATGCCTGCCTGCCAATTCAAGCATACACTCGCATTTTTAAATATTATATAATTTATATAAAGTAATTGCAATAAAAAGTAACAGGAAATGAAGTCAAAAATATAATAAAATTGGATAAAACTCAAAAAATATTGAAAAAAACTTGTACTTTTAAAAAAATCTATATATAATAGTTAAGTATGTTAAAATAAGAGGGAGGAATAAAAATGAGTTTTGTACAGGACATAATAGCTAGAGCAAAACAAGAAATAAAAACGATAGTATTACCAGAAGCAACAGATATAAGAACACTTAAAGCAACAGATATAATTTTAAAAGATGGATTTTGCAAAGTAATATTAATTGGAAATAAAGATGAAATATTAAATGTAGCAAATAAAAATAGTTTTGATATTTCAAAAGCAGAAATAATAGATCCTAAGAATTCAAATGATTATGAAGAATTTGCAGATGCATTTTATGAACTTAGAAAACATAAGGGAATGACATTAGAAAAATCAAAAGAGTTAATGCTAGACCCTGTATTTTTTGGAATGATGATGGTAAAACAAGAAAAGGCAGATGGACTAGTATCAGGGGCTGCTCATTCAACAGCAGATACTTTAAGACCAGCTCTTCAAATTTTAAGAACAGCACCAGGAACAAAATTAGTATCAACTTTTGCTGTAATGGATGTTCCAAATTGTGAATTTGGAGAAGATGGAGTATTCGTATTTTCAGATTGCGGATTAAATCAAAATCCAGATTCAGAAGCATTATCAGAAATAGCAATTTCTACAGCAAAAAGTTTTAGACAACTTATTGGAAAGAAACCAAGAGTAGCAATGCTTTCATATTCAACAATGGGAAGTGCAAAGGCAGAAGAAGTAGATAAGGTAAGAATAGCAACACAAATTGCAAAAGAAAAGGAACCAGAGTTATTAATTGATGGTGAAATGCAATTTGATGCAGCAATAGTACCAAGCATTGCTAAATCAAAAGCACCTGAAAGTAAAGTTGCAGGAACTGCAAATACTATGATATTCCCAGATTTACAAGCTGGAAATATAGGATATAAATTAGTAGAAAGATTAGCAAAAGCAGAAGCTTATGGACCAATATGCCAAGGACTAGCAAAACCAGTAAATGATTTATCAAGAGGATGTAAAGCAGAAGATATAGTTGGAGTTGTGGCTATTACGTGTGTCCAAGCTCAAGTAAATTAATGAAAAGGAGAGAAAAAATGAAAATTTTAGTAGTAAATTGTGGAAGTTCATCATTAAAATTCCAGTTAATAAATATGGAAAATGATGAAGTATTGGCATCTGGAAGATGTGATAGAATTGGAGGACAAGGAATAGATAAACCTTTTTTAGAGTATAAAGATAGAACTGGAAAGAGAACAAGAGATGAGATGGATATTCCAAATCATACAGATGCTTTTGAAAAAGTAGTAAAATATTTATTAGATGAAGAAAGAGGAGCAATAAAAGATTTATCAGAAATAAGTGCAATAGGACACAGAATAGTAAATGGAGGCCCTAAATTTAGCAAACCTGTTTTAATTACAGATGAAGTAATGAAAGATTATAAAAATGCAATAGAGTATGCACCACTTCATAATCCAGCACATATTCAAGGAATAGAAGCATGTACAAAAATAATGCCAGAAATCCCACAAGCATTAATATTTGATACAGCATTCCATACAACAATACCAGAAAAGGCAGCTCTTTATGCAATACCATATAAATATTATGAAAAATATGGAATTAAAAGATATGGAGCACATGGAACATCACATAAATTTATAACAAAAGAAGCTGCAAAAGTATTAGGAAAAAATGTAGATGATATAAACATTATATCTTGCCACTTAGGAAATGGAGCAAGTATTGCTGCAGTAAAAAATGGTAAATGTGTAGATACTTCTATGGGCCTTACACCACTTGAAGGATTGATTATGGGAACAAGATCTGGAGATTTAGACCCAGCAGTATTAGAATTCGTTATGAAAAAAGAAAATATAGACATAAGTGAAATGACAACAATTTTAAATAAAAAATCTGGTTTGCTTGGAATTTCTGAAAAAACTGGAGATATAAGAGACCTAAAAGAATTAGAAAAACAAGGAGATAAAAGAGCAACACTTGCACTTGATATGTTTGCATATAGAGTAAAAAAATATATAGGTTCATA
>CANQZZ010000071.1 GCA_947628465.1 uncultured Clostridia bacterium | reverse complement strand
TCCACAGTATCTTAGATAAGTATATCATAAGTCTTATATAGTGGACTTTAAATACTATAAATATATAATACGAGGAAGGTATATTAATATGAATAAAACGCGTGAAACCCTTGAGACTGTACACACACACACACACACACACACACACACGGATAACTTATTAAAGAAAAAAAGAGGTGGTTTAGTATGAAAACACCTCAACTATATGAAGAAATGAAAAAAGCAAAAAAATTAGAAGATAAAATATATGATAGTGGTTGGATAGAAATAGAACCATTGATAGGAGAGAAAGGATCGCGGTTATTATGTTCCAGAATATAGAAAAATAGGAAATATTGTATATATGCAAGGAACTATTACAAATGTTAAAGAAAGGGCTACATCTATGTTTAAACTTCCAGAAGGCTTTTATAATTCTTCTCGAAGATTAAATTTTTGTGTAACAGATGATAGTTGTGATGTTCATGAGATAAGAATCTCTAATGATGGAAATGTAGTTGTTCAAAGAAGCTCAGGAGATTTTGGACAAGGAATCACTATAACTTTAGGAGGAATTGTATTTCCTATAGATTAAAAAGGAGGGTAAATTAGGTATATGAAAGAAAAAATATTAGAATGGTTAAAAGCTGCAGGAATAAGAGCATTAAAAACATTTTGTCAAACAGCAGCAAGTTTAGTTACTGTTGGTGGATTAATGAGTGATATTAATTGGATAACAGTTGGAAGTGCAAGTTTAGTTGCTGCTATTTATAGTATTTTAACAAGTGTAGCAGGTCTACCTGAATTAAATAAGGAGGAAGAATAATTATGGAAGAAAATGAAGAAGAAATACAAACAACATTTAATGAGGATACTATTGATGTTTTAGTTGAAGATGGACAAGTAGAAAACCAAGAAGAATCTGAGCAAGAGGAGGTACATAAGTAATGAATATTAGAACAAGTAAACCAAGTAATAATAAATTTTATATAACAACTTCAAAAGGTGGATATTCTCAATGTATTCAAGGAAAACCTGCTGATGCAAGTGCAAATGTTCTTGCAAACTGTGTTGGTTATGCATGTGGAAGATTTAATGAAATAATAGGAAGTATGAAATATCCTACTTTATATTGTAATGCTGAAAACTTTATTGAAAGAGCTAAATCACTTAAATTAGAAATTTCAAGTGTTCCAACATTAGGTGGAATAATGGTATGGCAAAAAGGTTCTACACTTGGAAGTAATGATGGAGCCGGACATGTTGCAATAGTGGAAAGAATTGATAGTGCTAATCAAATATATACAAGTGAAAGTTCATATGGAGGAACAAAATTCTATAATTCAACGAGAACAAACTCTAATGGTCGTTGGGGAATAGGAGCAGGTTATACTTTTAGAGGATGTATTGTTAATCCAGCAATAGGAAAAGTTACAGCTAATACGGGTAATAATTCTAAATTTAAAGTAGGACAAACATATACAACACAAGTAATATTAAAAGTAAGATATGGAGCAGGAACAAATAATAGCCAAGTTCCTTATGAAAAATTAACAGTTAATGCAAAAGCAAATGCTTATTCAAGTGGAGTAAATAAAGGTTGTTTAAAAACTGGAACAAGAGTAACATGTCAAGAAGTTAAAAATGTAGGTAAAGATATTTGGATCAGAATACCATCTGGTTGGATAGCAGGATACTATAATGGTAAAACATACATAAAATAGCTAAAATCAAGGCATACAAGTATATTAATTAAAAATAAAAACGTCTTAAAATCAATTCTCAAAAGTCGATTTTTGTTGAAAAATAAGGAAAAAATAATATTGTAAACAAAAACAAAAAATGTTATAATAAATAAAAGCTTTTAGAATTAAAGCTGTGGGGGTATAAGAGGTTAGCTGTTCGTTGGCTAATCTCTTTTCATTTTAACATTAATTAATAAATCTATAATTTGAGATACTTCCATTACTTCTTTACTGTCCAAACCATATACATTTATTCTATTAGACATTTCTTCTTTTAGGTTATCTATATCGTTTATTGAATAAAACAAGTCTTTTATATTAACTTCTAATTCTTCTGCAATTTTTTCTAATATAAACATAGTCGGATTAAATTTCTTATTATTTTCCAAGTCAAATAAATAAGCTCTTGAAATTCCAGTCATTTCATGTAGTTTTCTTAAACTTATTCCTTTATTTTTTCTTATATTTTTAATATTAAAAACGTACATTATATTACTCCTAGAGTTATTTTATATATAATTTTACTATTAAAATACAAAAAAAGAAAGGTGCCGCTCCCAGCGGCATATTTGTGTCGAACTTTGACATACGATTATTCTTGACATTATTCGACACAGCAAAGTATAATTTAATTAATAAAAATAAGAAACGCGTTTCTCTGATGAGGAGAATTAAAATGGAAGAATTAATTGTAGAAGAATTGTGCAAGAATTTAAACTGGTATGAAAGGATAATTGTAAAGAGATATAAAAAAATATTTTGTAAAATGTATAGAATAGGAATGGTAGACTGTTTTAATTTTTATAACAAATAATATGTCTTTTTGACCTTAATAATGATACAAATAGAATGGAAACATACTATAGGGGAGAAAACGAGGCTATGCCATATAATGCAAATAGGACTTTAACAGTTGGAGAATTTAGAGGCTCAAGCGGAAGTCCAACTTTATGGACAACAAAAAGAGCAATGCAAAGTTTTAATACAACAAGATATTTATTTGGAGCTCCAATACCAGTAGGATTTGCATTTAAAAGACCATGGGAGGGAGGTCACGGCTCTCAGAGTCAGCATTATGCAGGAGTAGCATTTGATGCAGGTCAAAGATTAAGTAATAGCCAAAGAAATAGGCTAAGAAATACAGCTATTAATTCAGGAGCATGGTCATATGTAGAACCTGCAAGGCTTACACCAACGTGGGTACATTTCGATAAAAGATTTCGGAAGACCAGCTTGTGGAAATGCCGGATATCCATTAATAAAACAGGGTAGTATAAGCACTTATGTATTAATTGCACAAGATGACTTAAATACATTAGGATTTTCAACTGGCGGACTGGACCGGAATATTTGGCTCAAGAACTAGAGAAGCAGTAAGAAATTATCAAAGGTCAAGAGGAATATCTGCAGATGGAATAGTAGGATGTAACACTTGGCGTTCACTTCAAGAAGATGTTGTAGGAACAGGAAGAACAAGTACAACAATAGACTAAAAAATAAGCGCATTGATAGTTTTTCAATGCACTTTTTTAATTATTTCTTTTTTCTTTAATAACTTTATTCTCAAATTCTTCCCATGATTTACTAAATTCATGATTAGCAAATGCTTCTTTTAATCCATTTACTTGTTTTAATCTAATTATTTCATCTAGTTCCATTCCAAGATGAAGAGATATCGTACTATCATCCCATCCAGCTTTAGTAAGTTCCATTACAATTTTAGACATATCTAGTATTTGATGAGTACCTCTTGCTCTATTATGACGTATTGTACTCGCAATACGGTCATCTAATGACTTATCAATTGTAACTATTGGAATTTCTTTTAAGTGAAAATATTCTTTTGCACATCTATATCTATGAAATCCATCAACAATTATATATATATCATTTTCTTTATCATAATATGTAACGATAGGCTGAGTATAACCATCCTCTTCAATAGAGTGCTTTAATAATTTCATTTCTGGAGGAGCAACTTTATTAGGGTTGTAATCATTGGCAACTACTTTATTTATATCGACCATTTTCACATTAAGTACTGGAAATGTAATTTCATTATCCATTTAAATCACTCCTAATTGTTACAAAGTTCTTATAGCCATAATCATTAGAACAAGTAAACCCACAAGAATTATATATATCACTATATGCATTAGTTACGATGCTATTTTTTACTTTAGTTTCTTTACGAACATAGGTTAATAATTCAGTTAAAAATTCATCATTTATTGAATAAATATTTTTTATAACTTCTGATGAAATTGAAACAAAAGCAACGGGAATATCATTATCGAAATAAATATACCATTCTTTGTTGTTGTCATCATAGATTCTATCATTAGTTTTGTGTTCTACTATTCTAGAACCAAAAAACTTTCCCATTACGCTATAAAAGTTTTCTGATTTATTATTCATTTTTAGAATCATTTTTTATCACTTCCTCTTTTATAAATTTTTGTAAATTAGCATCTGATGTTATAGTGTTTGCTGTAAGCAAGTTGTCCCATTTGTGAGCAAGGGCTCTTAACTCATCTTCTTCTGTTTTAGTTTGAGCAAAAGAAAGTCTTTTAAGATAAAAATCATTTTTCTCAATAGCTCTTGCTATTCTACGCCATGAAATTACTTTCTTTTGAGTTTCCAATTTACTAGGCGCTTCTTCTGGAATTTGATCAAAATCAACTGCATATCTTTTTCTATACCAAATCATAAATTTTTTAATCTTTCTATAATAAGTCATCATAAGGTCTCTATTATATAGTCCAATACTTTCTAATAAAAACACAGTATATTGTTGCCAAGTCATAAAATTTGGTTTAGAAGTTTTTAAGTCACCTAATGCTGAAGTCCTACAATATATATTTCCAAAATTAACTCCATTAACACGGTTTAAAACCTTTGCCCATGTTTCATACTCTAATGCTTTAAATTGATTTAAACCTCTTCTTTGATCATCACCATAAGGTTGGCAGATTCTTTGTTCTGACAAAGGAACGCCATTTTTATACATTAAGTCATATAATTTATTATATTTCAAATCTAATTTACTAACTGCTCCCCATACATCTTCTACACAAAAATCATATACAGGATAAAAGTTATATACATCAAGTGATTGATTTGAAACCTTAACTCTTGTAGTCCATTTATAATCCTTAAAAGTTTCCTTTGTTTTTTGAAAAGTAAGTGTTCTAAAACGATTTAGACTCTCATCTGTTCTGATACCAATACCACAAGCAGTAAGACCTTTATGATGTTCACTATACCAAACAGCGAATTGAGCAATAAATTCTTCAAATTCTTCTCCTTTTCTAAACCATTTAAAAGGACAATTGTTCATATTTATGCTGTCTTCTGGTAAGTCCCTTATCCATAAGTGTTTGCTTTCTTCTTCCCAACAAATCCATTTTGGTTGCAAAATAGATACAGCATTTCTTAGTGCGAGGGGAAGAGCAATGTGGTAAAAAGTTCTTATTTGAGATAACTGTTTTAATTCATACAAATGATCAATAGTACATTTATATTGACCCTCTAAATCGATAAATAAAACATCAAATTGTTTATTTAAACGTTTTGCTACAATATTGGCAAGTTGAACCATTAGTGAACTATCTTTTCCAGCACTAACACTAAAATATACATTGTCAAAATTGTTAAAGATTATTTCAAGACGCTCAAATGCGGCATCTAATACATTTTTTTCTAAATATACTTTAGGCATAAAAAATTCAACTTCCCTTCATACCATATTATAGATTAATCTACAAATTACGTCAAGAAAAAACAAAATCATAAGCCAATGTTTACCATAAAAGTAATAAAATTGTTTAAAAAGTGTTTTTATTACCCACTAAAGATTTAATTGACCTTGATAAAGTTATTTAAATGTGATAAAATTCATAAAAGATAAAAAGAGAGGCGAATAAGATGAAAGTTATTTTATTGCAAGATATAAAAAACGTAGGAAAAAAGGATGAAATTATAAATGCAAATGACGGATATGCAAGAAATTTTTTATTCCCTAAAAATTTAGCACTAGAAGCAACCAAAGATAATTTATTAAAACTACAAGCCAAAAAAGACTCTCAAAATCATAAAAAGAACTTAGAAATAGAAGAATTCAAAAAACAAGCAAATAAAATTAATGATATTACTTTAGAATTAAAAGTAAAAGCAGGAGCAAATGGAAAAATATTCGGAGGAATAACCGCAAAAGAAATATCAGAAGAATTAAAAAAACAATATAACATAGAGATAGATAAAAAGAAAATAATTTTAAAAGAAACAATAAAAAATATTGGAAGATTTTCAGTAGATATAAAATTTGGAGATGGAGTATCAGCTAAATTAACATTAAAAATAGAATCAGAGTAAAAACGAGTGACACACATCAATTTATTGGCAATACCTATATACTAAGAGGTGTGTTCATCAAACATTGGAAAAGGAGGAAAAAATGGATTTAGGAAAAATTCCACCACACGATATTGATGCAGAACAAGCAGTACTTGGAAGTATGTTTACAGATATAGATGCAGTAGTAGATAGCATTGAAATTTTAGATACAGAAGATTTTTATAGGCAAGATCATAAAATTATATATGAAGCAATTTTAAATTTATATAATAGATCAGAACCAATAGATATAATAACTGTTAAAGCAGAACTAACAACTCTAGGCAAATTAGAAACTGTTGGAGGAATAGAGTATTTAGCATCACTTCCAGATAAAGTACCAACAACTGCAAACGTAGATAAATATATAAAGATAGTCCAAGAAAAATCAATATTAAGAAGATTGATAAAAGCTTCGAATGAATTAATTGATTTAGGATATTCTGAAACAGAAGAAGTTGACAATGTCATAGAAAAAGCTGAAAAGGACATATTTGAAATTTCACAAGGGAAAAATAAGAAAAATTATTCAGCTTTAAAAGATATATTAGTTGAAAGCTTTGCAGAGTTAGAAAGATTATATAATCAAAAAGGTTCAATAACCGGAATACCAACAGGATTTGTAGATTTGGATAATAAAATGGCAGGACTTCACAATTCTGATTTAATATTAGTTGCAGCAAGACCAGCAATGGGTAAATCAGCATTTGCACTAAATATTGCTACTAATGCAGCAATGAAGTCAAATGTTCCTGTAGTAGTATTTAACTTAGAGATGTCTAAAACGCAACTTGTAAACAGAATGCTTTGTAGTGAAGCTATGGTTGATAGCAACAAAATAAGAACAGGTAAAATAGAAGACGACGACTGGGTAAAACTTGCAACTGCACTTCGGACCTCTTTCAGAAGCACCAATATATATTGATGATACATCAGATATAACAGTTTCAGAAATAAGAGCTAGATGTAGAAAACTAAAAATGGAAAAAAACATTGGACTTGTAGTAATAGATTATCTTCAATTAATAAAAGGAAGCGGAAAGAA
>CANQZZ010000070.1 GCA_947628465.1 uncultured Clostridia bacterium | reverse complement strand
TGGGAGGCAGCAGTATCTGCAATTCAGGGATTAGTAGCAAAAGAACAAGTAATATCTTCAATGAGTATAATAGCAGGCCTAAGCAGTAAAGTAGAGGAAGGAAGGGCAATATTTGCATCATCAGCATTTAGCTTTTTTAACTCGGTAAATGCCTATTCATTTATGATATTTAATTTGTTTAGTGCACCATGTTTTGGAGCAATAGGAGCAATGAAAAGAGAGTTTGGAAGTACAAAGAAAATGTTTAAAGCAATCATATTTCAAACAACACTTGCATGGATGCTAGCAAGTTTAGTATTTAATATAGGAACATTGGTAAGTAATTTATGATGAGAAAGAAACTAGGGAAAAATGGGCCTGGCCCCTTTTTCCCTAAAACTAAAGGAGGATAATGTGAAGTTTATAGATTTTATTATTTTAATTATAGTAATGGGAATACTTATAAAAATAGCATATTCTAGTTTTATAAAAAAAGATAAAGATATATGTTCAAGATGTCCATATAAAAGACCAAATTGTAATTGCATGAGGAAAGGATAAGGACAGTCTCTTAAATACTATTTTTTTCATAGTATATTTAAGAGGTGATTTAATTGACATATGAAGAAGTAATCGAGATACTAAATTGCAAAAAAAATGTTCCATATCCTAGACTTATGAATATAAGACAAAATCAAAAATATGTTAATTTGCTATATGATAATTATGCAGGAGCATCAGGCGAACTCACAGCAGTTACTCAATATATTTATGAACATATAGAGTTAAACAGATTTGAAACTTTTAGTAAAATATTACTTAGTATTGCTAAAGAAGAAATGTATCATTTAGAATTGATAGGTAGCCTAATTAGAAAGTTAGGAAGAGGAGCATATTTTATAGATAAAAATCAATGTGCATGGAATACAGAAAATATAAAGTATCATTTTAATAATGTATATGATATGCTTATGTTTAATATTGAGTCTGAAAAAGAAGCAATTAAAGGATACAGAGAGGTAGCAAAATATACTCAAAATAAAAGTATTAAAGATTTATTAGAAAGAATAATTTTAGATGAACAAACACATCTTGAAATATTCAATAGATTAAAATAAATATTAATACATAAAAGTATTATATAAAATAAGACGATAAAAAAGAGAATCTATTAAATCTGAAATAGATTCTCTTTTTTGTAAAAACGCATAAATATGCTTAGGGTTAAATCCAACTTCCATATTTTTTGATATATATTTTTTTAGCAAATATTGCAATAATACAATAAAGTATACTAACACCTAATATAACACTTAAATAATTTAGAGTTATAGGAACAAGTCCAATTGCCCTTCCTAAGAAGGTATAAGGAACAAGTACACCGATAACACTTAATAATATAGAAGAAAAGTACACTTTTTTGCTTGCATTACTTTGAGTAAATGGCATTTTAGCAGTTCTAATAATATGCATTCCTATTAAGTTAGAAACTATACTATAGCTAAACCAAATAGTTTGTACTGCAGCAGCTTCTCTTAATCCAAATATGAACCATAATGAAGCAAATACAAGCATATCAAATGCTGAGCTTAAAGGTCCCATAAACAACATGAAATGTTTTAAGTCATTAATATCAAATTTTTTAGGCTCTTTTAAATATTCTTCATCTACATTATCAAAAGGGAGAGTCATTTGACCAAAGTCGTAAAGCAAGCTTTCTACCAATAATTGAATAGGTGTTTCTGGTAAGAATGGAAGCAATATGCTTGCTATAATTACTGAAACAACTTCGCCAAAGTTAAAGCTTACAGCCATTTTAATATATTTCATAAGATTTCCAAATGTACGTCTTCCGCTCAGTTACACCATCTAATAAAACATTTAAATCCTTTTCTAAAAGAATTATATCTGCTGTTTCCTTTGCAATATCAACAGCAGTATCAACTGATACACCAACATCTGAATTTGTAAGTGAAGGTGAATCATTTATACCGTCACCCATATAACCAACAATATTTCCTGATTCCTTAAGTAATCTTACAATTCTTGCTTTTTGAATAGGTGATAATTTAACAAATACATTAGATTTCCTTAATATACGAAGAACGCCAGAGTCTGCAAGTTTATCAATTTGTGAGCCTGTTATAATTTTATCAGTATTAATATTTACTTTTTTACAAATGCTTTTTGTAACAGCTGCATTATCGCCTGTTAAAACAATAACTCTAATACCGCTATTGTTTAATTTTTCAATTGCAAGTTTAGCACTTTCCTTTGGAGGATCTAAGAATCCTACAAATCCTACTAATGACATTTGAGATTCATCTTTTACACTAAAAGAAGTTATATTATTAATATTTTTCTTTTGACATACAGCAACAACTCTTAATCCATCTTCATTTAATTTATTTGCAATATCTCTAATGTTTTCTCTTATTTCTTTTGTAATAGGAATAAGTTCGTGTTTGTAATCAATAGTGTTACAAATACTTAAAATTTCTTCAACAGCGCCTTTAGTAATTAAAAGTTTTTCTCCGTTATTTTCAACAACAACAGATAATCTTCTTCTTGAAAAATCAAAAGGTATTTCATCGACTTTTTTGAATTCATCTATTAAAGGACCTAAATTGTTTTTTAGAGCCCTATTTATAACAGCCTCATCAATACTTCCTCTTAAACCAGTTTGAAAATATGAATTTAAGAAAGTATGTTTTAAAACTCTTATATCTTCATTTCCATACACATCTAAATATTTTTCTAATACTATTTTATCTTCTGTAAGTGTACCAGTTTTATCTGTACATAAAATATTCATCGCACCAAAGTTTTGAATAGAATCCAATTTTTTTACTATTGTCTTTTTCTTAGACATTCTTACAGCACCTTTCGATAGGCAAGATGATAATATAACAGGAAGCAAAAGTGGTGTAATAGTAATTGCAATTGCTACTGCAAATGTAAATGCAAGTATTGTATCATGTTTCCATGCATTTAAAATGAAAATTGTAGGAATTAATATAATCATAAAACGTATTAACAATCTACTAATACTTTCAATTCCTTTTTGAAAACTTGTTTTAGGTTTTCCTTGAGTTAAAGTATGTGCAACCCTTCCAAAATAAGTATTGTCTCCTGTTTTAATAACAATAGCTTTTGCAGAGCCACTTATAACATTTGTACCCATAAAACAAATAGTATCTAAATCTGTTATGCTTTCAATATCGTCAAGTGATTTAATTTCAGTATTTGTAAGCTTTCTTACTGCATCAGATTCACCAGTAATTGAAGATTGTCCAACATATAAATCTTTTGACTCTATAATACGAATATCTGCTGGAATCATATCGCCTGCAGAAAGAATTACAGTATCGCCTAAAGTTACTTCTTTTAATGGAATTTTTTTCTTTTTTCCATCTCTAACAACGGTAGCGGTCGTCTCAACCAACTCTTTCAGTTTTTGTGCTGCATTATTAGAACGAAATTCTTCTATAAATTCAAGAAGTGTACTTACAATAATTAGAACAGCTATAACAAGTATGTTTGCTGGACTTGGTTTTTCTGGTAAGATAATATCTGTATATACTAAAATAAAGCTAATACCAAGAAGTATGCTATTAAAAGGACTAAATAAACTTGAAAAAAAGTAGTTATACCATCTTTTTGGCTTAGAACCTTTAATCTGATTTGGTCCTAAATTTCTAATGTTTTCAGATGCTTTAGAAGAAGAAATTCCTTTTTCTGATATATTATGCTTTTTCTTAAATTCCTCAGCCTCTAAAACACAGTCTTCTCCATAAAATTTTTTAACATCAAAATCTTCTTTTTTAATATTATTTGGCATATGTATTCCTTCTTTCATAGAAATTATACCACTAAATTTAAAAAAATAAACATATATTTAAAAATCCATTGACAAAATTTATATAACAGCATATAATGAATATATGAACAACTATTCATATATAAATAAAATGAATATATAAATTAAAAAATGTTAGGAAAGGTGAAAACTATGGAAGAAGATTTAAAATGCACAGTAAAACACCCAGATATAATAAAAAAAACAAGAGCTAAAATGCCAGAAGAAGAAACACTTTTTGATATAGCAGAATTATTTAAAGTATTTGGAGATTCTACAAGAATGAAAATAATATGTTGTTTATTTGAAGCTGAAATGTGTGTATGTGATATAGCAGAATTAATTAACGCAACACAATCAGCAGTATCACATCAATTAAGAGTGTTAAAACAAGCAAAACTTGTTAAATATAGAAAAGAAGGAAAAGTTGTATATTATTCACTTTCAGATAAGCATGTTGAAATTATATTTAACATGGCACTAGAGCACATACAAGAAATGTAAGAAAAAACGAATGAAAAGCGGCATCTTGCGGTGTCAAACTGCGTAAAAATTATTTCAACATACAAATGTATAGTTTCAATAATTTTTACTTGTTTTCCTAGCAATATACCACTTTTGATTCGTTTATAAAGCAGAGCAATAACATATAATAAAAAGGAGGAGAAAGCATGGAAAGTTGTAAGAATTGTCATGAAGAAGAAAAAGAAGAAAATATAAAATTAGAAATTGCAAAATTAGTTATAGCATTAATTCTATTTGTAATTGCAATTGTAAAAATTGTGCCAGAAAACTTAGCAATTTGGCTATATATTGTTGCATACTTATTATCTGGATATGGAGTGTTACTAAAATCCATCAAAAATATATTAAAAGGAGAAATCTTTGATGAAAACTTTTTAATGTCGATTGCAACAATTGGAGCATTTGCAATAAATGAGCCAGTAGAAGCAGTTGCAGTTATGCTTTTCTATAACGTAGGCGAATTATTTCAAGACATTGCAGAAAGTAAATCAAAAAAATCAATCATTTCACTAATGAATATAAAACCTAAAATTGCAAATTTAAAAATAGAAAATGAAATAAAAGAAATAAGTCCTGAAGAATTAAAAATAGGAGATATAATCGTAGTAAAGCCAGGAGAAAAAGTTCCAGTAGATGGAGTTATAATAAATGGAGAGAGTTTTATTAATACATCTGCTTTAACTGGAGAATCTGTTCCAAGAAAAGTAGGTCTAGGTGACGAAATTTTAGCAGGTTCAATAAACGAAAATAATGTAATAGAAATAAAAGTTACAAAAGAATTTAAAGATACAGCGATAAGTAAAATTATAGAACTTGTAAAAAACTCAAATAAAAATAAGTCTAAAACAGAATTGTTTATAACAAAATTTGCAAAAATTTATACACCGATAGTAGTATTACTTGCAGTTATTTTAGCATTTGTACCACCTATATTTGTAGGATTTGAAAATTTAAATGAGTGGGTAAGAAGGGCTTTAGTATTCTTAGTAACGTCTTGTCCTTGTGCACTTGTTTTATCAATACCACTTGGATATTTTGCAGGAATTGGAAATGCAGGAAAAGAAGGCGTTTTAGTAAAAGGCTCTACTTATTTAGACACCATCACAAAAGCAAATACAATTGTACTTGATAAAACAGGTACAATTACAAAAGGAAGTTTTGAAGTAACAAAAGTAATATTAGCAGACGAAATTGAGGAAAACGAATTATTAGAAACCGCAGGAATTGCAGAAAGCATGTCAAATCATCCAATAGCAAAAAGTATAGTAGGCAAAGTAAATAAAGAAATTGATACAAAAGAAATTTCTGAATATAGTGAGATTGCAGGCATGGGAGTTAAAGTAAAATATAAAGAAGACGAAATTTTAGCAGGAAATTCTAAATTATTGGAAAGTGAAAATGTAAAATATTATCCATGTAGTGAAGTAGGGGCAATAGTATACGTAGCAAAAAATAAAAAATATTTAGGTGCAATAATTATATCAGATGTAATAAAAGAAGATAGTAAAGAAGCAATAGAAGAATTTAGTAAAAATGGAATAAAAAATGTATATATACTAACAGGAGATAATAAAGAAACAGCCGAAAATGTAGCAAAAGACGTTGGAATTAAAAATGTTTATTCAAATTTATTGCCAAATGAGAAGCAAGAAAAAATGGAAGAAATAAAAGAAAAAAATGGAGTAACAATTGCAGTTGGTGATGGAATAAACGATTCTCCAATTTTAGCTTTAGCAGATATAGGAATATCAATAGGAAATACAGGCTCAGACTTAGCAATAGAAACATCAGATATGGTTATAATGGATGGAAAATTATCAAGTATAAATAAACTAATAAAAACAGCAAAAAGAACAAAAAGAATTGTTATGGAAAACATATATTTTGCAATAGGAATAAAAGTATTAGTACTTGTTTTAGGAGCAATAGGAATATCAACAATGTGGGAAGCAGTTTTTGCAGATGTAGGTGTAACATTTTTAACAGTACTAAATGCCGTAAGAATATTTAGGAAGTAAATTGTCCCAAAGGGGACGTTTCTTTCTGGGACATTTTGTCCCAAAAAGAAACGTCCCTTTTGGGACATCTCTATTTTATATCTTCTTTAGGTGTTATATTTTCTTCTAACAATTCAGGTTTTTTCATATATCTATAAAATGCTTTTAATGCATTTGCATAATAGAATCCATCACATATTCTTTCGTCTGCAACCCACTTAAGTGAAATTGCTTTTTCTTCATGAATGTTATCATCTTCATAAATATAACTCTTTTGCTTTTTACCCATTGATAAAAATACACCTGTTGTTCCAAAATTATATAAATGGTGGTAAATTCCAGAGATTCCAAGAGAACCAACATTTGTTAAAAATGCACTTGTATGAAATGGACTTGCTTCAATTATAAATTTTGGCATCATTCCGTGCTTATCTAAATACATTAAAAGATTTACTATAAATTTAAATAACCAATCAGGTACAAGAGATAAAAGTTTTGCCACTTTATCTGTACTATTTTCAGCTTCTAAATCTTTATTTGTAGTAATTATATTATCCAATTTTTCTTTTACTTCAAATATATTTTCAGACCCAGTAAAATGTGTTTTTATTGTAGTTTCCTCTGATTCTTCTGACATTTCTTTCTTAATTGCAAGAGATATTTGTATGCCTTTTCTTGAATAGGTTCTGCCATCCATTATAAATCTATTTAAACAAGGCTTTTCTGCAAGCAATCTAACTAATGCTGCAAATATTATATTCATATATGACAATCTAATTCCTTCTTGCTCTTTTTTGTCTATATATGCATCTAGCGATTTAAGAGGTAATTCTTGTGTGTAGTAAACATGTGCATCTACTCTTTCTTTCATTACATGAGGTATTACTCTAAATATAGGTCCAAGTGTTTTTATTTTTCTTCCATCAG
>CANQZZ010000069.1 GCA_947628465.1 uncultured Clostridia bacterium | reverse complement strand
AAAGTTGAAAATGAAAAAGAAAATATAAAATTATTATCTGAGAATTATATTAATTTTATTCAAAAAATGAATTTAGATAAAAAATCGTCATCGAAGAATTTTTATATTCTAGTTAAAGAAATCCAAGAAAATAAAAAAAGAAAAAACAATTATGATTATGAAAAAATAATTTTTGATAAATTAAATGATAAATACTTCAACATCAAAGAATGCCTTTCAAGATGTGGAAATATAGTTATTGATATTTCAGAAAAAGAACAAACAGAAAAAATTTTGTATTCATTTTTTAATTCTAGAAAAAACTTAAGCGAAAAATAATTTAAGAAAAAAAGTGAATTTATATTAGGAAAAATATATAAAGCAGGAGGTAAATATTGAAAATTGATAGAAAAATTTAATTTTATAAAAAAATTGAAGAACAAACAAAAAAGTTTAGAAGGTAGTTTTTCACAAAAAGATAATATTTCTCCATCATATATTAATTTAAACAACCCAAAGTATATTGAAATAGATGATATGTATTATTCAGGAATAATAATTGTTAATTATTATAGGGAATATAATGACTTGATTTTAAAGAAGATATTAGATTCAAATTTGAATATGAGTGTTTCAATATTTTATGAAAAACAAGACCCATACAAAGCAATTAGAAATTTAACATATCATATTGCAAACGTAGGAGTGGATTTAAAAGAAAATAATCAAAACAGGCAAGATATTGATATTGCTGCATTTACATATAATGATGCAAAATATATTAGAAAAGAAATTCAAGTAAATAATGAAGATATATATTTTCTGTATATTTATTTAAATATATTTTCTGAAGATATGAATAAGCAAGAATATTTAATAAACAAAATTGAAGGAATACTTCAAAGTATGCGGACTCCAAACAAGGAGGGCAAATTTCAGACAAGAGCAAATATTTTTGTCTTGCATACCTATAATGGAAAATAATAATGATGTAAAGTTTGCAGCAAGAAGAAACGTGCTGACTAGTGGACTTGTTTCAACATATCCATTTATATCTTCTAGTATTTTTGATGAGGAAGGAATTTTTTGTGGAACAAATATATATAACAATTCATTGATATTTATAGACAGATATAATCAAGATAAATACAAAAATGCAAATATGTGCATTTTTGGTACAAGTGGTTCGCGGAAAGTCTTTTTATACAAAACTTATGATTTTAAGATACAAATTATTGGATATAGAACAATATGTAATAGATCCGGAAAGAGAATATGAAAAACTTGCAAAAAATCTAAATGGAACAATATTAAAAATAGGACCTACGTCTGAAACGTATATAAATATTTTAGATATAAGAGAAGAATCCATAGAAGATGGAAAAGGATACTTGGCGACAAAAATTGCAAAATTAATAGGGTTTTTCAATTTAATTTTTGGCGAATTAAATGAAGAAGAAAAAGCAATATTAGAAGATAAAATTATAAGATGTTATGAAGAAAAAAATATAACATTTGATGATAATAGTTTGTATAAGGAGGATGAAAACAAAGTAAGCATAGAGCCTATTTTTAAAGAAAGTAAAGATATGCCTTTGCTGGAAGATTTATACAATATTTTAGGGAAGGATAATGCGACAAAAAAAATGCAAATAAAATTAATTCCTTTTGTAAAGGGCTCACTTAATTTCTTTAATAATTATACAAATGTTGAATTGAAAAACAAATTAATCATTGCAGATGTATATGATTTAGGTGAAGAAAATTTAAAATATGGAATGTATTTATTCATAGATTTATTTTGGGACAAAATAAAAAATGATAGAAAAATAAAAAAAGCAATTTACTTAGATGAAGTCTGGAGACTAATAGGAGTAACGTCAAATAAAGATGTTGCAAGCTTTATTTATAAGATATTTAAAACTATTAGAAAATATGGAGGAAGTAGTATAGCAATAACGCAAGACATATCAGATTTATTTAGTTTAGATGATGGAACTTATGGAAAAAGTATCTTAAACAATTCAAGCAATAAAATATTTTTTGCATTAGAAGAAGAAAACATTTTAATATTAAGCAAATATACGAATTTATCAGAAAAAGAAAAAATAGAAATAAAATCATTAAAAAGAGGAGAATGTTTAATGTTTGCAGGAGAAGAGCATATTTTGAGCAAAATAGATGTAGCAGATTTTGAAAAAGGAATAATTGTATAAGGAGTAGAAGTATGAAAATTATAACAGCACTAGAAAATCCAAAAACAAATGAAAAATTAAAAAAAGAAACAAACTTTGAAATAATAGGCAGTGATATTCAGTATCAAGATGGAGTAATTGAAGTATTAGAAAAACATCCAGAAATCAACGTAATTATAATTAGTGAGCTTTTACCAGGACAATATAAGTTTAAAGAGTTAATTGAAAAAATAAAATCAATTAATAAAGAAGTGGAAATTATTTCAATTTTAAAAAATGAAAATGAATCAATGAAAAATTATTTAATATCAAAAGGTGTTTTTAATATCTTTTATAACAATAAAATTACAACAGAAGAGCTAATAAATAAAATAAAAAGCTTAGAAAGTATAAAAAAAGAAAACGAAATTAGTGAAGAAATAAAAACTCTCAAAAAAATGATATTAGAAAAAAACAATGAAAAAATGGTTGTGTCAAAAACTAATTCTATTAATAAAAAATTTAAGAAAATAAAGAACAAAATATTAAAAAATAGAAAAAAAGAGACAAGTATAAAAAAAGAACAATGCAAAATCATAAGTATTGTAGGAACAAATGGAGTTGGAAAAAGCATTTTTTCTTCAATTTTAGCAAAGACAATCAAAAACAAAAGAGTTCTACTGATAGATTTTGACATATTCAATCAAAGTATCAATTCAATATTCAATGTAAAAAAGAAAAATGAAAAATCGAATGATTCAATAGTAAAAGTAAGCAAAAATATTAGTTTATTGTGTGCAGTTGACTTTTTATTTGATGGAAAATATAGGGTAGAAAAAAACAAAATAAGAGAATTATTAGAAGACTTATCAAAAAAATATGATGTAATTATAATTGATACAACATCAGAATGTTTTTTCGATTATACAAAAGAGATTTTAAAAATGTCAGATGCAATAATGTTTTTGGCTCAAGCAAACTTGATAGAATTAAAGAAAAGTAAAAATTTATTAGATATTTATATAAACAAATGGAATGTAGAAAAAGAAAAAATAAATATTATATTTAACAAAATGAGTATTAATTCAATAGATAATAAAATTTTAGAAACACTTTTTTCTGATTTTGACATTTTAGAAAAAATAAAAATAAACGATAATTTTAATTTAATTATCAATAATAATTTAAAAATAATTGATAAAAAGATAAAGAAGAAATTCGAGAAAATAATAGAAAAATTAAAAATAATATAATTTGAAAGGTGTGATAATTATGAGTAATCAAGTAGAGGTAAAAAATGAAGTAAATAATAATGTGGAGGTAGAAAATAGTAAAACAAATAATGTTACTTATGAGGAACAAAAAGGATTTTTGGAAACTAATTTAGGCAAAGTTATAAATGGAGGAGTCAATTTAGGTCTAAGAGCAATTCTGCCTGACTTTTTAGAAGACGAAGTAATAGAAATAAAAGATAGTATAATAACAGACGGTTTTTCAGCAGGCATAAAAACTGCAATTGACAATGTAGTTGATATGGGAAAAAGCGTACTTCGGAATTTTTACTGGAAAATTTGATAACATGTCTCAAGTAAAAAATGTAATTAAAAGTGGAGGATTAATTGATTCAGTTTCTGATGCATTAGATTGGGGAATAAAAAAATCAAAACAAAAAGGATTAATTAATAATACAACAGCAAGTTTAATTCAAAAAGGAAAAAATACAATTTTAGATACAGTAAATACAAGCATAGAAAACAATTTAACAGCGCAAATGGAATCCATAGAAAAAATAGATAAATACATATCAAATTGGAATGAGTATTATAATGAGCAAGATTTTAGTAATATGGAAAAACAATTTAAAAAGATAGAAAAAGAATTGACTAATGTAATGCCTTTAGAAAATGTTATAACAAAAGCAAGGCAAGTAGAAAATTTACATACAATAATAAAAAATAAAGGTGGAGATTTTAATCTATCTAAAGAAGAACTAGAACTTGCAAATAAATTAGTGTAACAAATTAAAATATACAAAATTTAATATTGCCAAAAAGGGAGAAAAATATTATAATAAGAAAGAAGGAAAAATATGCCAGAAATTTCAAGATTTTATGGAATAATTATAAAAATGTATTTTTTAGCAAATGAGCATAATCCACCACATATAATACATGCATTTTATAATAAAAAAGTTGCAGTAATAGATATACAAACTTTAGAAGTAATAGAAGGGGAATTGCCTACTAGAGCTTTAAGATTAGTTAAAGAATGGATATATATTCATAAAGATGAAATTAAAGAAATATGGAATACACAACAATTTAAAAAAATAGAACCGTTAAATTAAATTAATAAAGGGGGACTTTATGAATTTTCATATTATAGAATCTGTTAAACCATTAGATAACTTAATTGTAGAGATTACATTTGCAAATGGAATAAAGAAAAAATATGATGTAAAACCACTTATGCAAAGATGGCAAGTTTTTAGGGAATTACAAAATACAGAGTTATTTAACAAGGTAAAAGTAGATATTGGTGGATACGGAATTGTTTGGAATGAAGATATAGATTTATCAAGTGAAGAAATTTGGAAAAATGGAAAATAACAAAAAAGCTGTGTAAGCAGCTTTTTTTGATTATTATTCTCTTTTTACCATTGCTTGGCAAAGTACATACCGTTGATGATTTTCGGCATTCGTGGTAATTGAAACTCCTCCTTGAGGAATCCACCCTTCTTTGATGAGGGCATTTACTTCAGCTTCAAGATCTGCCGTTGCATTGTCATAGAGAAATCTATCAGCATAAACAATTTTATACATTTGTCAACACTCCTTATAGTTATAATACAAGTGCGCTTCTATCTTACACTAGAAGCAAAACGTAAAAAAATTACGTATAAATATTATATCACAAAATTATGTAAAATACAACAAGATGAAAAACAAAAGAAATTTTTCTAGGATGTATATTTCCCTAAGTTTTTTTACATTTTTTCCTTGCATATTTAAAATTGTTAATATATAATATGAAAAGATGAAATAAATAGATGAAAAGAGGTAAATTAATGGATAACGCAGAAGAAAATATTATACAAAGAGATATTGAAAATGAAATGAGAACAGCATATATAGATTATGCAATGAGCGTTATAGTAGCACGTGCGCTTCCAGATGTTAGAGATGGCTTAAAACCAGTACATAGAAGAATTTTATACACAATGCACGAGGATGGATTTACACCAGATAAAGCATATAGAAAATGTGCTACAACTGTTGGGGACGTTCTTGGTAGATACCATCCACATGGTGACGCATCTGTATATGATGCTTTAGTAAGGATGGCTCAAGATTTCTCAATGAGATATATGATGATAGATGGACATGGAAATTTCGGTTCTGTAGATGGTGACCCACCAGCTGCATATCGTTATACAGAAGCTAGAATGTCTAAAATCGCTGTTAATATGTTAACAGATATTGAAAAAGATACAGTTGATTTTATGCCTAACTTTGACGATAGATTACAAGAACCAGTTGTGCTTCCTGCAAGAATACCAGCACTTCTTGCAAATGGTTCATCAGGAATCGCTGTTGGTATGGCAACAAATATACCACCACACAATTTGGGTGAATTAATTGATGGTGTAATAAAAATAATTGATGAAGATGAAGTTACTGATGAAGACTTAATGACAGTTATAAAAGGACCAGACTTTCCTACAGGAGCAACTATTTTAGGAAGAGAAGGTATAAAACAAGCATATACTACAGGTAAAGGGAAAATTACTTTAAGAGCGGAAGCAGAAATAGAAGAAATGAGTGGAAATAAACAAAGAATAATTGTTTCTTCACTTCCATATCAAGTAAATAAAGCAAAATTAATCGAACATATTGCAGATTTAGTAAAAGAAAAAAGAATAGAAGGAATATCTGCAATAAGAGATGAATCAGATAGGGAAGAAAAAGTAAGAATAGTTATAGAACTAAAAAGAGATGCAAATCCGCAAGTAGTTCTAAATCAGTTATATAAAAATACACAAATGCAAGATACTTTTGGAATTATAATGCTTGCATTAGTAGATGGGAAGCCGGAAATATTAACACTAAGACAATGCTTAGACCATTATATAGAACATAGAAAAGTAGTAGTTTTAAGAAGAACAAAATTTGAGCTTGATAAAGCAGAAGCAAGAGCACATATATTAGAAGGATTAAAAATAGCTTTAGATAATATTGATGAAGTAATTGCAATAATAAGAGCAGCTTATGATGATGCAAAAGAAAGATTGATGGAAAGATTTGGATTATCTGAAATACAAGCACAAGCAATACTAGATATGAGATTAAAAACTTTATCAGGTTTGCAAAGAGAAAAAATAGAAGAAGAATACAGACAATTAATGGAATTAATTGCACACTTAAAAGAAATATTAGCGAGTGAAACTTTAGTATATGGAATAATAAAAGATGAATTGTTAGAAATAAAAGAAAAATTTGGTGATGAAAGACAAACAAAAATTGTTGCAGCAGAAGGAGAAATCGACGTTGAAGATTTAATAAAAGAAGAACAAACAGTAATTGCTCTAACACATTTTGGATATATAAAAAGAATGCCAATAAACACATATAAGAGTCAAAAAAGAGGTGGAAAGGGAATTACTGGAATTGCAACAAAAGAGGAAGATTTTGTAAAACAAATATTTACAGCATCTACACATGATACAATTTTATTCTTTAGCAATAAAGGGAAGTTATATAGATTAAGAGGGTATGAAGTTCCAGAAGCGGGAAGAACTGCAAGAGGAACAGCAATAGTAAACTTATTAAGTTTAGATGCAGGAGAAAAAATTTCAGCAGTTATACCTATTCAAAACTTTGCGGAAGGAAAATATTTACTATTCTCTACAAAAAATGGAATAATTAAAAAAACAGCACTAAGCGAGTATAATTCTGCAAGAAAAACAGGTCTTTTATCTATAACATTAAAAGAAGATGATGAATTAATTGATGTAAGATTAACAGATGGCGAAGATAATATTGTTCTAGTAACAAGAAAAGGACTTGCAATAACATTTGATGAAAAAGACGTAAGACCTATGGGAAGAACATCACAAGGTGTTATAGGAATAAGATTAAACAAAGATGACTATGTTATAGGAATGGAATCTATAATTTCTGGAAGTACAGCAACACTTCTTGCAATAACAGAAAATGGATTTGGAAAGAGAAC
>CANQZZ010000068.1 GCA_947628465.1 uncultured Clostridia bacterium | reverse complement strand
CAATTGCTTATCTGGTTTTAATCCTATTGCAAAAATTATAGAATCAGCATTTATATAAAATTCAGAATTTTCTATATCAACTACTTTATCAGTAGAAGAATCTGTTTTTATACATTTAATTCCTTGTAATTTTTCATTATCTACATCAGCACTTATTACTCTCGTATTATATATTACTTTTACTCCATCTGAAATGGCTTCATTTAATTCAATTTGTCTTGCTGGCATTTTGTTACTGTCTCGTCTATATACTATTGTCGCAGATTTTGCCCCCATTCTCATTGCAGCTCTTGCTGAGTCTGTTGCAACATTTCCGACCACCTATTATAACTACATCTCCAAGATTTTCTACAACTCTTTTTGCATTGTATTCTTTTAAAATATAATTTGATTTATATATTGTATTGCATTCCTTGTCTGTTAATTTATATGTTGATGGAATATCTGCACCTATTGCTAAAAATATAGCTTCATATTCATTTTTTAATTCATTTAAATTTATATCTTTTCCAAATTCTACGTTAGTTTTAATTTCAATACCCAAATTTTTTATTCTGTTTGTTAAATTGTCTGTAATATTTCTTGGCAACCTAAAACCTGGTATTCCATATGTTAAAAGTCCACCAATTTGCTCTTCCTTTTCGAAGATTGTAACTTTATATCCTTTTTTTGCAAGTTCTACTCCGGCATTCTATTCCTGCAGGACCTGAGCCTATTATTGCAACTTTTATATTATTAGATTCTTTAATATCATATACATATTTAACATCGTTTTCTCTTGCCCATAAATTCACATACTTTTCTAACTTAGAAATATTTACAGGATTTCCTTTTATACCTTTTACACAATTTCCCATACAATATTCTTCATGTGGGCATACATTTGAGCATATATCACTCATTATATTATTCTCTTGCAAAATTTTATAGGCATTTTCTAAATCCTCATTTTTTATTGAATTTATAAATTCTGGAATACTTGATTCAATAGGACAACCTTTTTTGCATAATGGATTTTTGCAATTTAAACACTCATTTGCTTCCTTTAATATATCTGTTAAACTTTCCATTTTTCACCTTTTACTATAATATTTTCTAAATCAATTTTTAGCCAAAAAAATTATTATTTATTATATAATTTATTTTCTTTGATATACTCATACACATCTTTTGATATATATTTAGTTATTTTTTCATTGCTATTTTTTATCATATCTCTTATTTGTGTAGAAGATATTTCTTCTTTGTTTCTATCTATCACAATATATTTATATTTATCTTTAATTTCTTCATATTCTTTCCATAATGGCATTTTGTCAAAATTATCAGAACCCATTATCATGTAAAATTCTGCATCTTTATATTTACAAGAATATGTATCTAATATAAGTTTAAAGGCATCTACTGCAAATAATTTTTTACTTTGTTTTATTTCAATATCATCAACTTTTAAATTGCTATACTTATTTATTGCTAATTTTATCATGTTATATCTATGCGTTGCATTTACTAAATTATCTTTTTGATAATAATCATTAACTGGAATAAATATTACTGTATCTAACTTTTTTGCTTCAATTAATTTATTTGCAATATTTATATGTATATTTGTTGGTGGATTAAAACATCCACCAAAAAAACCTATTTTTTTCATATATAATTTTGCCTTCCTACATTTATTACTATATTTTTCTAAAATAATTTATTTGATTACTTTTTTAATTTCATTATATATATCTTCGTGTATTTCTTCTATTGTTCTTATTTTATTTTCCCTCACACATTCTATTTTTACCCAATTGTATTTTTCAGCAACATCACATGCTGCATTATAGCTATCTATTATATGATTTTTATCTCTTTCGTGTATATCTTTTTGCTCTTCATGAGTAAACTTATTTTCTCTATGTTCCATTAGTTTAAATGCATATTCAGGTGGCATATTTAAGAAAAATACTTTAGTTGGAACAGGTAGCCTGTACATATTAAATTCAAAATCCCACAACCAATTTAAAAATTTTTCTCTTTCCTGCTTGTCTTGTATTTTTCCTGCTTGATGTACCATATTTGCTGTTGTATATCTATCTGCAAGTATTATTTCACCGCTTTTTATAATACTCCTCCAAGTCTTTTTTATATGTTGCATACCTGTCTACTGCAAAAAATGTAGATGCAATATATGGACTTATATCTTTTGCATTTTTCCCAAATTCGCCTGATAAATACATTTTTACAAGCGAAGATGATGGACTATCATAATTAGGAAATGACACTAATTTATACTTTATATTTTCTGATTCTAATCTCTCTTGTAATTTTTTTAATTGTGTTTGTTTACCACTTGCATCTGTTCCATCTATTACAAATAATTTTCCCATTTGTTTCTCCTTAAATTTTACATAGATTAAATTCTATTAAATAATGGTTCTATATCTTTTAATTCAATATTTGCATCAATTCCTGTCATATTCCATGATGGTTTTTCTATTTTTAAATATTTTCTAATTTTTTCACATGCCATTGGCATAAATGGCTCAAAAATGTTAGATAAATTAGCTATTATAACACTACAAGTATATATAGTATTGTTAAATGCTTGTATATCCTCTTTCTTTTGAATCCATGGCTGTTTTTCATCATAATATTTATTAGCATATTCTACAAGGTCCATTGCTCTATCAGTTGCTGCCTTAAACTCTAAGTTTTCTATTAAAATTCCAACATCTTTATATGTTTTTTCTATTTCTAATTTTGCATTTTCATCTAAGTTGCCATTTGGTAATGCTTCTAATCCTTTAAATCTTAAAGTTCTATTTACAAGATTTCCAAATTTATTTAATATTTCATTGTTATGAGTTCTTTCAAAATCATCCAAAGTAAAGTTAGTATCCTTTTTTTCTGGTCCATTATTTATTATATGAAATCTTAATGAATCTGAATTATATTTTTCAAGCATTTCTAAAGCTGTTATTCCATTTCCTTTACTTTTTGATATCTTTTCGTCATTTATATTTAAGTATTCTGTAGAAACTATTACATCTACTAATTTTAAATTATCTTCTAGTCCTGCAAGTAATCCATTAAATATTATGCTATGGAATACAATATTATCTTTTCCGTGGCACATATATATTTTATTATCATGTCCTTGTTTCCAATAATCTTCCCAGCTAAATCCATTTTCTTCAGCAAGTTTCATTGTATCTGTAAAATATCCTAATACTGCATCTATCCATACATACATTCTTTTATTTTCATATCCTGGAAGCGGAATTTCTATACCCCAGTCTAAATCACGAGTTACTGCTCTGTCTTTTAAGCCCTGTTTCAAATATTTTTCTGTTTCATTTCTCGCATTAATTCTCCAAAAATTCTTACATTTATCTGTATTTGATTGAATAATATCTTGAAATTTAGATAGAGCAAAATATAAATTTTTATTGTCTTTTTCTACTGTTTTACTACCACAATTTAGACAAATACCACCTTTTAAATCCTCTATTGATGGAGTATGTCCACAAAATTCGCATTGGTCTGCTTTTGTAATTTCTCCACATTCTGGACATTTAATCTGAATTTCTCTATCTTGCAAAAATTTATTACACCTTTCACAATATGCTTGAGGTTCTATTTTTTCATATATATATCCATTATCATATAATCTTTTAAAAATTTCTTGAACTTTTTTTGAATGATATTCAGTTTCTGTTTTTGAATATAAATCATACGAAAAATTCATTGCATTAAATGTTTTTACAAATTCTTCATGATATGCCTCTGCTATCTCTTTTGGAGTTTTTCCCTCTTTCTTTGCTCTTTCAGTAATTGGTGTACCATGGCAATCTGTACCTGATACATAAAGTACATTATCCCCTTTTAATCTATGATACCTAGCTAGTACATCTCCTGATATTAATCCTGCTAGATGTCCTAGATGCAATGAATTATTTGCATAAGGCCATGCTCCACCTATTAAAATGTTTTTACTCATATTATTCATACTCTCCTTTTTTCAAAAATATATATTAATAATTCTTTTTAAATTTTAACTTTAAAAATTTTATCATACTCATATTAAAATAGCAAGTTTTAAGGATAAAACTTGCTACATTTTTAGTCTCTAGACATAAAAATTATATTTCTTTCCAGAACCAGTCTAGACTATTATCAAAGCTTTTCTTTTTATAGAATTTGCATGCTATGTCGTCTACCCAAAGATATCCAAAGAATGTTACAAATATCATTATGATATCTACAGTTATACATCCTAATATTGTTGAATAATATTGTTCGTAATTTGCATCTGGTAAAAATGCAAATTGTATGCTATGCATTATAATTAATAGTAAAAAGAATACTAATGGCAATGCTGGTGCAATTGGTTTTTTAATTTCTTTACCTAAAAATATTAGTAGTGCTGTAGCTATAACTAATAATATTAATGTTAATGGGTTTGTTATATCAACAATAAACATTTTAATCTCCTCCTTTGTATAATATTTATATTTTTAAAATATAAACTAATTTAATTTTTTCTCTATAAGAGCAGCTAGTTCATTAGCTTTTTTAGTGATTTTAGTTTTATCTTTTCCTTCTATCATTACTCTTATTAATGGCTCTGTTCCAGATGGTCTTATTATTACTCTTCCCTCATCTGAAAACTCTTCTTTTATTTCATTTACTAATTTTTTTATTTCTTCATCTTTTTCGTAATCATTTTTCTTGTTTGAATCTACTTTTGCATTTATTAAAATTTGTGGATATATATTTATTATACCACACATTTTGGAAAGTGAAACATTTTTTTCCAATAAAATTTGTATAAGCATTAAAGAAGTAAGTATTCCGTCACCTGTTGGATTATAATCAAGCATTATAATATGTCCAGATTGTTCTCCTCCTAAGTTGTATCCGTTGCATAGCATTTCTTCTAAAACATATCTGTCTCCAACTTTTGTTTGTTTTAAATTTAATCCATTACTTTCAGCAAATTTATTTAGTCCTAAATTACTCATGATTGTTGCAACTAAAGTATCATTTTTTAATTTTCCTTTTTCTCTTAAGTATAATGAAAAAATAGCAAGAAGCTTATCTCCATTTATTTCATTTCCCTTTTCATCTATTGCAAGACATCTATCTCCGTCGCCATCATAAGCAATTCCTAAACTTAAATTATTTTCTACAACAAATTTTTTTAATCCATCTAGATGTGTTGAACCACAATTTTCATTGATATTTATTCCATCTGGATTGTTATTTATTATTTTATACTTTATTCCTAACTTTTTAAATACTTCTTCTGCAACTTTATATGTTGCACCATTTGCTACGTCTAATCCTACAACAAAATCGTCTCTTAGATATTCCTCTATATTATCTTCAAAAATTCTTCTAAATAAAATAATATATTCATCTATTAAATCTGAAGCATTTTCTGATACACCTATTTTGTTATGTACAGCATTTAATTCTTCAATTTTACCAGAATCCATAACTTCTTCTATTTCTTCTTCTATATCATCTGATATTTTCATACCTTTATTACTAAAAAATTTTATTCCGTTAAATTCAAATGTATTGTGAGATGCAGATATAACAACACTTGCATCTGCTTTTAATTTTTTTGTTAAATAGGCTACTGCTGGTGTAGGCATTACTCCTAATAGCTTTACTTTAGCACCATAGCTCAAGAAGCCTGCTGTCATAGCACTTTCTATTAGTGTTCCAGAAAGTCTTGTGTCTCTACCTATCAAAATAGTTGGGGCATGGCTTGAATGTTTTGCTAAAACATACGCACCTGCTTTTGCAACTTTATACACTAGTTCTGGTGTCAATTCAGTATTAGCAATTCTTCTAATACCATCTGTTCCAAAATATTTTCTCAAAGTAATTCCTCCTCTTATAAGTCATTTGTATTATATATCTATTCAATACAAAAAAGCAATATGTTTTTTAAATTTACCATTGCTTTTTCGTTTTATTTTACATTTGCTCTGGCATTTCCATTCCTAACAACTCTACCCCTGTTTTTAATACTGTTCCGAACAGCATATGTTAAAAATAGTCTTGCATCCTGAATAGCTTTATCTTCAGTAATTATTTTATGTTCGTTGTAAAATGTACTAAAACTTTGGCTTAAATCTATTAGAAATCTTGCAAGTATAGATGGCTCATTTTTTTCTGCTGCATTTTGAATTGTTTCATTAAAAATATATATTAGTTTTAATATTTCTATTGCTTCTTTTTCATTTAATTTACTAAAATCTATATTTTCAATTTCTGGTATATAACCTGCTTTATTTAAAAGGCTTCTTGTTCTTACATAAATATATTGAATATATGGTCCGAGTTTCCCCTTGGAAGTTAAGAAGCATATCCCAGTCGAATATTTCGTCTTTTATTCTACTATTTGATAAATCATTGAATATTATTGCGCCTACTCCAACTTTTCTTGCAATTTCTCCTTTATTTTCTATGTTAGGATTTTTTTCATTGATGATATCTTTTACTTTATCAATTGCCTCATTTAGTATGTCTTCTAAAAATACTGAATTTCCCTTTCTTGTTCCTATTTTTTCTCCTGTTTTATCAACTACTAACCCAAAAGGTACGTGTGTGCATCTTGATGCATATTTTTCGTATCCCATTAGTTCCAATACTTTGAATACTTGTTTAAAATGTAATTGTTGTTCATTTCCAACAACATATATTGCTTTATCAAAATCATATTTGTTTATTCTATCTTTTAATGATGCTAAATCTCTTGTTGCATATATTGTAGTTCCAGCAGATGTAATTATAATACATGGTGGCATGTTATACTCTTCTAAATCTACTACTTTTGCCCCTTGAGATTCTTTTAATAAGCCTTTTTGCTCTAATTCTTCTACTATTGGCTCCATTTTGTCATTATAGTATGCTTCTCCATTGTATGAATCGAATTTTGAATTTAATAATTTATATGTTTTTTCGTAATTTTCTAAACTTATTTTTCTAATATGCTCCCATTTTTCTACTGTCTCTTTATCTCCATCTTCTAGTTTTTTAAAGCATTTTCTTGCCATTTCTGTAAGTTCTGGATTTTCTTTTTCTTCTTGATTAAATCTAATATATGTCTTTAATATACTTGCCATTTCATCATTTTCGAAATCATAATCGTCTTTCCAAAGAGAAATTCCAGCAATTACTTTTCCAAATTGCAAGCCCCAATCTCCTAAATAATTTATTCCAACACTATTGTATCCTAAGAAATTATATATTTTATACAACGCTCCTCCTATTACAGTTGAGCGCAAATGTCCAATATGAAATGGTTTTGCAATATTTGGTGCTGAATAATCTATTACAACATTTTTACCTTGTCCAAGGTCTGAAGATCCATATTTTTCTTTTTTATTTGCTACTTCTTCTAATACATCTTTTATTAATAATTCTTTGTTTATAAATATGTTTAAATATCCACCAACTACATCTATTTTTTCTATAATATTATCTAATTCTATATTTGTTTTTATATCTTCTGCAAT
>CANQZZ010000067.1 GCA_947628465.1 uncultured Clostridia bacterium | reverse complement strand
TATAGATTATATTAAATATTAAAAAATAAAGAAAGGAGCGTATGGTTATTTAAGTTATTAAATATATCATACAAGAATATTATGATAAAAATAGCTTTTTTTGACACAAAAGAATATGATAAAAAATTATTTGATGAGTATAATCGAAAATATGGATATGAAATAACATATTTAGAATCAAAATTAAATAGTGAAACAGCACCTCTTGCAAGAGGTTTTGATGTAGTATGTATATTTGTAAATGATTTAGTAGATGAAAAGACAATAAATATATTAAAAGAATGCGGAGTAAAACTAATAGCTTTAAGATGTGCTGGATTTAATAATGTAGATATAAAAAAATTAGGAGAGGATTTGGTAGCTGTAAGAGTTCCCGAATACTCTCCTTATGCAGTTGCAGAGCATGCAGTAGCATTAATTTTAAGTATAAATAGGAAAACATATAAAGCATACCAACGAACAAAGAAATACAATTTTACATTAAATGGTCTATTAGGTTTTGATATTCATGGAAAAACAGTAGGAGTAATAGGTGCAGGAAAAATTGGAAAAGCCTTTATAAATATAATGAATGGATTCGGAACAAGAGTAATAGCCTATGATAAATTTAAAGATGAAGATATTGCCAAAAAATTTAACTTTGAGTATGTAGATTTAGACACTATATATAAAGAATCAGATATAATATCTTTGCATTGCCCATTAACAGACGAGAATTACAAGATGATAAATAAAGAGGCGTTAAGCAAAATGAAAGAAGGAGTAGTATTAATAAACACAAGTAGAGGAAAGTTAATAGATACAAAAAGTTTGATACAAGAATTAGAGAAAGGCAAAATAGGCGGACTAGGATTAGATGTATATGAAGATGAAGAAGACTTCTTCTTAAATGATATGTCTAACTCATATATAAGAGATGAAGATTTATCAGTTCTTTTAACAATGCCAAATGTATTAGTAACATCACATCAAGCATTTTTTACAAAAGAAGCTATTCAAAAAATTGCACATGACACATGTGAAAATATAAAGGAATTTTTTGAAACAGGAGATTGCAAAAATAAAATTTAAACAAAAGGAAGAAGACTCCCAATTTGTTAAAATTTTTTTAATACAAAAAAGGATTTTGGAATATTTCCAAAGTCCTTTTAAATTTAATTCATTTCTGAAAAAGAGTCTTTCCCAGCACCACATATTGGGCAAACCCAATTATCTGGTAAATCTTCAAATTTTACTGCTTCTTTGTCATCATCATAAACAAATCCGCATATATCACATATATATTTCATAATATCATCCCCTCTTAAAATTTATAGTATAATAATATAATAATAAATGCAAAATGTCAATTAATTATATACAGATTACTAATAAATATGATACAATATATGTTGATAGAAAAGTAATGATGAAGAATGAAAAAGCATAAAACAAAACTTTTGAAGGGAAGAATATAAATGGAGCAGGAATACATATTAAATGAATGCATATCATTTGAGCCAGAGCACATATTTGAGTGTGGACAATGCTTTAGATGGAACAAAGAACAAGATGGAAGTTATACAGGAGTATTTGGACAAAACGTTGTAAATGTCAAAAAAGAAAATAGCAAAGTTATATTCAAAGGAATGTCAAAAGAAAATTTAAAAGAAGAATGTATAAAATATTTTGATTTAAACAGAAACTATGAAGATATAAAAGAAAAGCTATCAAAAGTAGATGACAATTTAAAAAACAGTATCAAATATGGAAGCGGAATAAGAATATTAAACCAAGACTTGTGGGAAACACTTGTATCTTTCATAATATCAGCAAACAACAATATACCAAGAATAAAAGGAATAATAGAAAGACTATCAAAAACTTATGGAAATAAAATTGTATGGAATGGCAAAGAGTACTATACATTCCCAACGCCTTCGCAATTATCAAAAGCATCAGTATCTGATTTAAGAAAATTAGGATTAGGTTTTAGAGATGTAAGAGTTTATGAAACAACAAGAATAATTAATGAAAACAAACAAAAATTAAATGAGTTGGAAAACGAAAAAGATAGTATAAAATTAAGAGAAGAGTTATTAGAATTTCCAGGTGTAGGACCTAAAGTAGCAGACTGCATAATGCTATTTTCTAACCTAAAAAGGTTGGAAGTATTCCCAATAGATGTATGGGTAAGAAGAGTAATGAACGAGTTATATATAAAAAATGAAGATGAAACAAAAGTAAATAAAAAGGAAATTGAAAACTTAGCAAGGGAAAAATACGGTAATCTAGCAGGAATTGCACAGCAATATTTATTTTATTGGAGAAGGGAAGCGTAAGGAAAAGCCTATGAGTATGAGATTAATTTATGGACGAGCAGGAACAGGTAAAAGTGAGTTTATTCTAAATGAAATAAAAGAAGATATGAAGAACAATCTGACACAAAAAATATATATAATAGTGCCAGAGCAATTTTCTTATGCCACAGAAAAAAGATTGCTAGAGACACTAGATGAAGGGGCTTCAATAAAAGCAGAGGTTATAAGTTTTAAAAGATTAGCACACAGAGTTTTTGGAGAAGTAGGAGGAATAAACCAAACTAATCTATCAAAAACAGGAAAAACAATGCTAATTAAACATATTTTAGAAAAAAGTAAAAAGGATTTAAGTTTTTTAGGAAAAGCAGGCGACATAGATTTAGTATTAAGAAGTATAACAGAATTTAAAAAACATGGTGTAAGTGTAAAAAATTTGCAAGAGCAAATTAGCATAGCATCTGACGAGTATTTAAAATTAAAACTAAAAGATATAACTACAGTATATGCAAAATACGAAGAAGCAATAGTAAATAACTATATTGATGAAGATGATGTACTTACAATCCTTGCAAGTAAAATATGCAAAAGTAAAATGTTTGATAATAGTAAAATTTACATAGATGAATTTTCAGGTTTTACCCATCAAGAGTACAACATAATAGAAGAAATTCTAAAAAAAGCAAATCAAGTAAATATTACAATATGCACAGACACATTGAAAAATGAAGGAAAAGCAGAAGATGACGTATTTTATTCAAACAAACAAGTTGTTCAAAAACTTGTAGACTGCGCAAAAAATACAAAAGTAAAATTAGAAGATTCAGTTAAATTAGATAAATGTTATAGATTTAAAAATGAAGAATTGAGGCATTTAGAAAAAAATATTTATAGCACTATATATGAAAAATATGAAATGGAAGTAAAACATATACACTTAGAACTTTGCGAAAATCCATATTCAGAAATAGAAAGATTAGCAACCAAAATTGCTATATTAGTAAGAGATGAAAATATAAGATATAGAGATATTGCTGTGCTTACAAATAATATAGATGAATATATAGGAGCAATTAAAGCAATATTTCCTAAATTTGATATACCAGTATTTATAGATAATAATAAAGAACTTAATGACAATATTTTAATAAAATATGTTCTTACAATATTTGATATATTTGCTAAAAGTTGGTCTTATGATTCAGTTTTAAGTTATATAAAAACTGGATTTTTAGACATACCAAAAAATGATATATATTTATTAGAAAACTATTGTAAAAAATGGGGAATAAGAGGAAATAAGTGGTATAAAGAAGATTGGACTTATGATTCATTAAGTATGGATTTAGAACATATAAATGATTTAAGAAAACAAATTGTAGAGCCACTTCTTAAACTAAAAAAAGAAATAGAAGAGCAAAAAACTGCAAAAACAATGACTACAAAGTTATATGAATTTTTAGAAGAAAATAAAATTAGAAAAAAACTGCAAGAAAAAATAGAGACTTTAAGTATAATCGAAGAAACTAAATATGCAAATGAATATGCAAGTTGTTGGAATATATTAATGAATATCTTTGATGAAATCAACTTAATATTTGCAGATGAAAAAATGACATTTGATGATTATAGAGAAATACTAAAATCAGGTTTTGAAGTAAGTTCTTTTGGTGAAATACCAGAGAGTCTAGACCAAGTAATAATTGGAGATGTAGAAAGGTCAAGAAATCATAAAGTTTATGCCCTATTCATACTAGGCTTAAATGATGGCGTATTTCCAAGTTCGAACTTTTCAGAAGGATTTTTAAATGATAAGGATAGAGTCTATTTAAAAGAAAATGGAGTAGAACTTGCAAAAGGAACATTAGAAAATATTTATGAGGATAGATTTAATATTTACAAAGCATTTTCAACAGCAGAAAATGATGTATATTTATCTTATGTCTCATCAGACAAAGAAGGAAAAGCAATTAGACCATCTACATTAATAAAAAGAATCAAGAAAATATATCCAAAACTAGCCGAAGAAAGTAGTATATTAGAACGAAAAAATGATATAACAACACAAAAACAAACATATAAAAATCTTTTGATTAATATTAGAAATTCAAAAAATGGTCAAAAGGTAGATGACATTTGGAAAGCTACATATAAATGGTATATGGATAATGAAAAATGGAGAGAAAAACTTTTAAAAACAATAAAAGGATACAAAGATAAAAAATATACAGAAAAAATATCCGAGAGTAATATCAAAAGGTTATATGGAAGTGTATTAAGAGTAAGCGTATCAAAATTAGAACAATATAGGAAATGTCCATTTTCTTTTTACTTAGAGTATGGATTAAAATTAAAAGAAAAAGAAGAGCTAAAGATAAGCTCAATAGACACAGGCTCATTAATGCATGAGATTGTAGACGGATTTTTCAAAAGTGTAGAAGATGTAAGAAGTATAACTGATGAAGAAATAGAAAGCATTGTAGGTTCAATAATAGAAGGTAAATTAAGTTTAAGCAAAAACTATATTTTCAATAGCACGTCAAAATTTGTTGTACTAACCAATAGATTAAAAAAGATAGTAACAGATTCTATAAAATATATTGTTTATCAAATACAAAATAGTGATTTTAAAATTTTGGACAATGAATTAGAGTTTAAAGAACGAATAGACGATATTGAAATAACAGGAAAAGTTGATAGATTAGATGGATTAGAAACAGAAAAACGGAAAATTTATAAGAATTATAGACTATAAATCATCTGAAAAGAAGATAGACTTAAACGAATTATTAGCAGGAACACAAATTCAGCTTATAACATATTTAGATTGTATGACAAAGAAAAAAGAGGCACAGCCTGCAGCAATGCTTTACTTTGGATTGATAGACCCAGTAGTAAAGGCAAGTAGTAATAAAACAGATGAAGAAATAAAAGAAGAACTAAGAAAAAATTTTAAAATGCAAGGAATGATACTTGCAGACATAGATATAGTAAGAAGCATGGACAAAACATTAGATAAGAGTACATATTCAAAAAATATTCCTATTTACGTAGATAAAGATGGAAATATAAGCAAATCTAAGTCGAACGTAATAACAAAAGAGCAATTTACAAAATTGCAAGAAAGTGCAGAAAAAGTTATAAAACAAATTGCAAAAGAGATAAAAGAGGGAAATATAGATATAAAACCTGTATATTATAAAAAGAAAAAAGATTCTTCTTGTAAGTATTGCAAGTATAAATCTATTTGTGGATTTGACCCAAAAGTACATGAATTTTTATATATACAAAACAGACCTAAAGATGAAATTTTAGAAGAATTATAAAGGAGGATAAAAATGATAGGATTTTATGCAGGCTCATTTGATCCATTTACAAATGGACATTTGCAAATTGTAAAAAAGGCAAGAAAATGTTTTGATAAAGTAATTATAGGAATAGGATGTAATCCAGAAAAAACTGAAAGAATAGATAAATCAAAAATGAAATTAGCTATTGAAAAAACTATAGCTGATGAAAATTTAAACAATGTAGAAGTAGTGATATATGATGGACTAACAGTAGATAAAGCAAAAGAATGTAATGCAAATATATTAATTAGAGGACTAAGAAATGGTACAGACTATGAGTATGAAGAAAATATATCAGAAATTAATGAGAAAATAGCAAATATGGATACTTGCTATTTTAGAGCAGGAGACCTAGGATATTTGTCTTCTAGTGTTGTTATGGAACTTTATAACAATAATAAAAAAATAGATGAATTTGTACCAAAAGCAGTAGCAGAATTATTAAATTCATTAAAATAACGCACATTGGGGACGTAAAAGATGTGCGCTTAAGATAAAATCAAAATTTATTTTAAGTGAACAATTAAAGAGAGGAAAATTGTATGATAATTGGTGTAACAGGAAACTCGGGAAGCGGAAAGACTCTAGTAAGTGAAGTATTAAAAAAAGAATATAATGCAAATGTTATAGATGCAGATGAAGTTGTAAAAGAAATGTCTTTAAAAGGAAACATCTATTACAATGAAATTGTTAAAGTTTTTGGAAAAAATATTTTATTAGAAAATAAAGAAATAGACAAACAAAAGCTTGCAAATATAATATTTAATGATGAAGTAAAAAGAAAAGAATTAAACTTACTAACATTTAAATATGTTGTAGAAGAAATAAAAAAAAGAGTAAAATCAGGCAGCAAAGAAATTTGCATAATAGATGCACCACTTTTAATAGAAAGTGACTTAAATGAATTGTGCGATATTGTAATTGCAGTAATTGCAGATAAAAATGTAAAAATTAAAAGAATATGCAAAAGAGATGGGATAGATGAAAGCCTTGCAAAATCAAGAATAGAAGCCCAAGCCAATAACGACTTTTATGTAAAAAACTCTAACTATGTAATAATAAATAACGATAACTTTAATCTAGAAAAACAAATAGGTAGTATAAAAGAGATAATAGAAAGCAATTTAATTAAGCAAAAAGAAACAGTAGTTATTCAAAATGAATTTGTAAGAATTTTAAAATTTAAAAAGCTATTAGAATATAGCGATATAATAGAGCATGCTTTCACATTAAAACCACTTGACTTTGGAAACAATGAGTCATATAAAAACAAAAAAGAAGAAGTAGATAATAACTATAAATTAGTATGCAATTTGTTAAATGTAGATAGCAAAAATATAATAAGACCACACCAAACACATACCAATAATATAAAAGAAGTAAATAATGAAATAGGAATGTTTGAAGAAAATTTTATAGGGGTAGATGGCTTAGTAACAAAAGAAAAAAATAAAATTTTATCATTAGCATTTGCGGATTGTACTCCAATATATTTATTTGATAAAGCAAAAAAAATAATTGGAAATATTCACTCAGGTTGGCAAGGAACAACAAAAAAAATAGCTAAAAAAGCAATAGAATTCATGAAGCAAAAATACAGCTGTAATGCCGAAGATATAATATGTGTAATCGGACCAACAATTAGGAAATGTCACTTTGAAGTAAAACAAGATGTGAGAGATATATTTTACAATGAATTCAAGTATATGAAAAATATAGATAAAATAATAGAATACAATAAAGAAAAGGAGAGCTACTACATAGACACAGTAGAAATAAATAAAAATCTACTTAAAGAAGAAGGAATATTAGAGGAAAATATTGTAGATAGCAAAATATGCACAGTATGTGATAGTAATATAATACACTCATTTAGAAAAGAAGGAAAAAAATCAGGAAGAAACACATCATTAATTTGTTTAAAATAAAAGGAGACCAACTATGAAAAGTCAATAGAAAAATAGAAAATTTTTTAAAAATTTTTAAAACAAAAAAAG
>CANQZZ010000066.1 GCA_947628465.1 uncultured Clostridia bacterium | reverse complement strand
GTAGAAATATGTAAAGAAACTAATTTACTCGCAAATGAGTTCTGTCCAGATAAGGAAGAAAAAGTATTTATAACAAGGCCTAATAGTGATACAGATACAGCATGGAAAAGTGCGGCAGATAGTCAATATATGCTTACAATTAAAGACACATGCGGTAAGCACAAAGAAAATCCAGATACAGAAAAACCAGTTATAAAATTAAATGGAAGTAGTGTTATAACAATATATGTAAATGATAAATATACAGAATTGGGTGCAACCGCAAAAGATAATAAAGATGGTGATTTAACAGATAAAATAGTTGTAACAGGAAAAGTAAATGCATCAAAGGCAGGAACATATAGAATAACATACACGGTAGAAGATTCTTCTGAAAACAAGGCAACTATTACAAGAACAGTTATAGTAAAAGAAAAATATAGTGGTAATGAAAATAATAACAATAATAATAATGAAAATAATGAAACTGGAGGAAACAATCAAGTTGAAAATAATGCTGTAGAGGGAAATAATACTGTAGATAACACAGTAGAAAATAATATACAACCTTAAAATAAAATAATGGAGGAAGATGAAAGTTTGAAAATATTATTTTACAATACTTTAACAAAATCTAAAGATGAATTTAAACCATTAGAAGGAAACGAAGTTAGGATATATACATGTGGTCCTACAGTATATAAAGATGCAAGTATAGGAAATATGAAATCATATATATTCATGGACACATTAAGAAGAACTTTAAAATATAATGGATACACTTTGAAGCATGCTATGAATATAACAGATGTAGGACATTTAGTATCTGATGGAGATGAAGGAGAAGACAAGATGGTAAAAGCAGCAAAAGAGGAAAAAAAATCTCCATTAGAGATTGCAGATTTTTATACAAAAAAGTTTTTTAAAGATTTTGAGAGACTTAATATTGAGAAACCTGAAATAATATGCAAAGCAACAGACCATATAAAAGAAATGGAAACATTTGTACAAAAATTATTAGACAATGGTTTTGCATATGAAACATCAACAGCAATATATTTTGATGTATCAAAACTTGATAAATATGGATTGCTTTCAGGTGTTGACCTAAGAAATCAAAAAGCAGGTGCAAGAGTAGAAGTAGATGAAGAAAAAAGAAATCCTTATGATTTTGCTTTATGGATAAAAGCACCTGAAAATCACATTATGAAATGGGAAAGCCCATGGGGATTAAGCTATCCGGGATGGCATATTGAATGCTCTACAATGAGCAATAAATACTTAGGCGAAGTTTTTGATATACATACAGGTGGAATTGATTTAGTACCAACACATCATGAAAACGAAATCGCACAAAGTAAAGGATGCACAGGTAAGATTCCAGCTAGATTTTGGATGCATTGTGAATTTTTATTAATAGATGGTGGAAAGATGTCAAAGAGTCTAGGCAATGTATATTTAGTGCAAGACATTATTGATAGAGGATATGATCCTTTATCATTTAAAATGATGTGTTTTACATCACAATATAGAAATAAATTAAACTTTACATGGGAAGCTTTAGAAAGTAGTCAGAACGCCTTAAACAGATTAAGAGAAGGATATAAAAAACATAGTGAAGGGAATAGCAAAATAGATGAAAATGTAATTAAGGAATATAAAACAAAATTCCAAGAAGCTATTAATGATGATTTAAATATGCCAGTTGCAATGAGCGTAGTATGGGATGTAGTAAAAAATCCAAACAAGTCAAAACAACTTGCAGATTTACTATTAGATTTTGATAGAGTCCTAGGAGTAGACGTGCAAAAAGAAAATAAGGAAGAAAATCAAGACATACCAGACGAAATAAAAGAATTAATTGAACAAAGAAAACAAGCAAGACAAAATAAAGATTGGGCATTATCAGATAAAATAAGAGACGAATTAAAAGAAAAAGGATATATTGTAAAAGACACAAAAGAAGGAACAACAGTTGAAAGATTCTAATTATTGGAGGAATGAGTTATGCCAAAAAGAGAAGACTACATAAACTGGGATGAATATTTTATGGGAATTGCATTACTATCTGCAGAAAGAAGTAAAGACCCAAATTCTCAAGTAGGTGCATGTATTGTAAGCCAAGACAATAAAATATTATCAATTGGATATAACGGATTTCCTTTAGGTTGTTCTGATGACGAAATATCATGGGAAAGAGAAGGAGACTTTGAAAATACAAAATATCCTTATGTATGTCATGCAGAATTAAATGCAATTCTAAATTATACAGGAACTTCTCTTAAAGGAAGTAAAATTTACGTTTCATTATTTCCATGTAATGAGTGTGCAAAAGCCATAATACAAAGTGGAATAAAAGAAGTAATATATAAATGTGACAAATATAAAGACACAGAAGTAGTAAAGGTATCAAAAAAATTATTTGATATGGCAGGTGTAAAATATACTTTATATAAATCACGAAATATAAAATTAGAAATGGAACTATAATATTAAGATATAAAAAGGGACTGAAAAATGTCTCTTTTTAATTTAAATAACAAATATAGCAATTATAATTTAGACGAAAAAACTTTATATATCTATTGTAAAAATGGACAAACTAGTATAAAATATAATAGTTAAAAAAGATAAAAAGGAATGGGTATTTAATGAATTTAGTTAATAAAGATAATATAGATAAATACAGTGAATTTTTAAAAAATCATGATAGATGTAATTTTCAGCAATCTGTTGAATGGGGAAAAGTAAAAGAGGCTTGGAAAAATGAAATTGTACTTGCAGAAGATAAAGAAGGAAATATAATTGGCTCAATTAGTGTATTAATTAGAAAAATCCCTATTTTTGGGAATATAATGTATTCATCAAGAGGACCTGTATGTGATATACATGATAAAGAAGTTTTAAAACAACTAACAGAGGGATTAAAAGAACTTGCTAAAAAATATAATGCATTTGTATTAAAAGTAGAACCAGATATAAAAAGCAATGATAAAGAATTTAGAAAAATAGTAACTAACTTAGGATACAAAATAAAAGATGATGCAAAAAACTTTACTGAAGAAATACAACCAAGATATGTATTTAGGTTGGATATTAAAGGCAAAACAGAAGATGAAATATTTAAAGCATTTCATCAAAAAACTAGATACAATGTAAGACTTGCAGGCAAAAAAGGTGTAGTAGTAAAAGAAGGAAAAAGGGAAGACTTAAAAGATTTTCATGAAATAATGAAAATTACAGGAAAAAGAGATGACTTCATAATAAGACCACTAGAATATTTTGAAAAAATGTATGACGAATTAGGCAAGCATGCAAAATTACTTATGGCATATTACGAAGACAAACCAATTTCCGGAATATTTAATATAGACTATGGCAATAAAGTATGGTACTTATATGGAGCAAGCAGTAATGAACATAGAAATTTAATGCCAAATTATTTGTTGCAATGGGAAGGTATTAAATATGCAATTTCTCAAGGAAAAGATGTTTACGATTTTAGAGGAGTATCAGGAGTAGTTGATGAGTCACATCCTCAATATGGACTATATAGATTCAAAAAAGGATTTAATGCAGAGTTTACTGAGTTTATAGGAGAAATATATTTAGACTTTAAACCAATAGTATATAAATTATATAAAATATCAGAAAAATTATTTAAAAAAGCAAGAGGAATAGTAAGAAGACTAAAAGGAGAAATAAAATAAATGAAATCATTAGTAATTAATAAAGATGATTTAAAACATAATATTAAAGTAATTAAAGACTTAGCTAAAATGGATGTTCCAAATGACAATGGAAATAAATATAAATTAATGGGCGTTGTCAAAGGAAATGGTTATGGATTAGGATTATTGGAATATTCTAAATTCTTAATTGATAATGGAATTGAAACATTGGCAGTAGCAACTACAGAAGAAGCAGTTACTTTAAGACAAGCAAAAATAGAAGAAGATATATTAATGATGTCTTCTACAAGTATAGAAAATGATTTAAAAACTTTAATAGAAAATGACATTATACTAACAATAGGCTCTACAGATGATGCAGACAAAGTATTAAAAATTTCAAAAGAAACAAATAAAAAAATAAGAGCACATATAAAAATAGACACAGGATTTGGAAGATATGGATTTTTATATAGTGATGTCAAAACTATTGTAGAAACAATTAAAAAACTTTCAAATATATCGATAGAAGGTATCTATTCACATTTTTCACTTGCATATTATAAAAATGATAAATGGACAATAGAACAATTCAATAGATTTATTAATATAATAGAAGTTTTAAAATTAAACGATATAGAAATAAAAACTTATCACATATGTAATTCGCCAGCATTTTTAAATTATCCTAGTATGCATTTAAATGGAGCAAGAATAGGTTCTGCATTTTTAGGTAGAGTAGATTCAGAAAGCAGAATAGGACTTAAAAAAATAGGACAATTAAAAACAAATATAACAGAAATAAAAACAATACCTAAAGGATATAATATAGGATATTTGAATAGTTATAAAACAAAAAAAGAAACTAAAGTAGCAATTATTCAAGTAGGTTATATGGATGGATATAATATAACAATGAATACAGATATGTTTAGATTCGTTGATAAATTGCGAAACCTATCACACAGCATTAAGAATTTCCTAAGAAAAGATACTTTAAAAGTAACTATAAATGATAGAAAATACAATGTTATAGGAAAAGTTGGAATGTATCACATGGAAATAGATATAACAGATTCAGATATAAAAGTAAATGACTCAGTATACTTAGATGTAAATCCTTTGCATGTAGATAGCAAAATTAGAAGGGAGTATGTATAATGAAAACAAAAAAAACACCATTTTTTATTAAGTTGAAAAACGCAATAGTAAATTTTGACAGTTATAAAAATTTTGCAGAAGAAAAAACTTTTGATGCAATAAAATATATATTAAAATTAGTATTAATATTTACACTTATAATAACATGTGCAATAACATTTAAACTTACCAAAGTGGTAAATCAAGTAATAGAAAATTTTAAAAATGATTTCCCAGAATTTAGTTTTCAAGATAATAAACTGATAGTTGAAGGAGAAGAAAAAAGCATTATAAAAGGGGACGAAGCAGGATATATTAGCTTTATAATTAATAGTAACGAAGAAGACTTAAGTAATATAGCAGAAGCAGGAGATTATCAAAGAGTAATAGCATGCTTAAAAGATAAGATAGTTATAAAAAATGTTGATAATACTCAAAGCAATATAACATATGAACAATTAGCTGAGAATTATAACTATGACTTAAAGAACTTTAATAAAGAAAGTGTACTACAATTATTATCACGGAAATAACATGACAAAAATATATGCAATTTTTGCAATCACATCATTTGTATATTTCTATTTAGTATATTTAATTCAAATATTATTGGATATACTATTATTATCAGTAGTAGGATATTTATTAAATAAGATTGTAGCTGTAAAATTAAAATACAAATCTGTATTTAATATAAGTGTATATGCTTTAACACTTTCAATTATCCTATATATGATATATATAATTGCAAATATATTTGCAGGATTTACAATAAAATATTTTGAAATAGCATACAACGCAATTGCATATATCTACGTAATTACAGCAATGATGATGATAAGGTCTGATTTAATAAAACAACAAATAGAAGTTGGTAAAATAGTAGAAGAACAAAAGAAAATACAAGAAGAAAATAACGAAAATGAAGAAGATGAAAAACAAAAAGAACAAGAAAAACAAGAAAAGAAAGAGAAAAAGAAAGAAGAAAAAAATACCAAAAATAAAAGAGCAAAAAATGAGGGCAATGAAACCCCAGAAGGGAATCAAGCATAGGGAGGAAAAATGAACGATAAACCAAAAAATAAAGATAAAATATATTATACAATAATAGCAATAATAGCTATAATTTGCATAGCAACAATTATAGGGGTATTAATATTTACAAATAATAATAAAAATGAGCAAGAGACTGATGAACTTGCATATACAGACTTAATCAAAAAAATTGAAAATAACGAAGTAGAAGAAATAGAAATGACAGTTGGAAGTACAACTGCCAAAGTAAAATTAAAAGATGTAGAAGAAGAAAAAACTACAATAGTTCCAAGTACGCAAGCATTTGTTGAATTAGTACAAGAAAAAGTAAAAAACGGCGAAAGCGATATAAAGTTGAATCAAATTCCAACAAATGTATTAGTAAGAATATCAGAAACTCTATTTTCACTTCTTCCAACAATTATGATTGTAATACTCTTTGTATTGATATTCAAAATGCAAGGATTAGGAGATAAAGGAAAAGTATATGATGCAGAAAAAAGCCAAAACACACATATCACATTTAAAGATGTTGCAGGTCTAGATGAAGAAAAAAATGAATTAATTGAAATAGTAGACTTTTTAAAAGAGCCAAAGAAATTCCATGAGATGGGAGCAAAAATTCCAAGAGGAATTCTGCTTTGTGGAAAGCCAGGAACAGGAAAAACTTTAATTGCAAAAGCAATAGCAGGAGAAGCAAATGTTCCATTTATATCAATGAGTGGTTCTGAATTTATAGAAATGTTTGCAGGACTTGGAGCATCAAGAGTAAGAAAGCTATTTGAAAAAGCAAAGAAAATAGCTCCATGTATAATATTTATAGATGAAATAGATGCAATAGGTGCAAGAAGAACTAATGCTTCAGGAGCAGAAAGTGAAAATAATCAAACATTAAATCAATTGTTAGTTGAAATGGATGGATTTGAAACAAATGAAACTGTAATAGTTCTTGCTGCAACAAACAGACCAGAAATGCTTGATAAAGCACTTTTAAGACCAGGAAGATTCGATAGACAAATAACAGTTGCAACTCCAGATGCAAAAGGAAGAGAAGCAATACTTAAAATACATGGAAAAGACAAAAAATTTGCAAGTAATATAGATTTTGAGTCAATTGCAAATGATACAGCAGGATTTACAGGTGCAGAACTTGCAAATGTACTTAATGAAGCTGCAATAATAGCAACAATAAAAAAACACAAAAAAATAAATATGGACGATATAGATGACGCTGTTAAAAAAGTAACAGTTGGACTTGAAAAACACAGTAGAGTTATATCAGATAAAGATAAAAAACTTACAGCATATCACGAAGCAGGACATGCAATAGTAAGTAGATTCTTAGAAACACAATTTGATGTAAAAGAAGTATCGATTATACCAAGAGGTCTTGCAGGTGGATACACAATGTACAAAACAAATGAAGATAAATACTATATTTCAAGAACTGAAATGGAAGAAAAATTAGTTGCATTGCTTGGTGGAAGAGCTGCAGAAAAAATTGCTCTAAATGATATTTCAACAGGAGCAAGTAACGATATTGAAGTTGCAACAAATATAGCAAAAGACATGGTAACAGTATATGGTATGAGTGATAATATAGGACCAATATATTTAAAAGAAAAAGATCCATATGAAAGACAAATATTTGGAGAAAATATAGATGATGCAGTAGGAGCAGAGGTCAAAAAATTAATAGATATAGCATATAAAAGAGCACAAGAAATACTACTTGCACATATGGATAAATTACAAGCAGTTGCAGAAAGATTATTAGAGAAAGAAATAATATCAGCAGAAGAATTTGAAACATTTTTTGAATAA
>CANQZZ010000065.1 GCA_947628465.1 uncultured Clostridia bacterium | reverse complement strand
ATGCCTCAAACAAGAGAAGTTCTTAAAAAATCACTTGCTTTAAATTTAAAACCAATTGTTGTAATAAATAAAATAGATAGACCAGGTGCAACACCATATAAAGTAGTAGACCAAGTGCTAGAGTTGTTTATTGAATTAGGAGCAAATGATGAGCAACTAGACTTTCCAGTAGTATATGCATCTGCAAAAGATGGAATAGCAAAGCTTAATTTAGAAGATGACACAAAAGACATGAAATGTATATTTGAAACAATAATAAATAATATAGAGCCACCAAAATGTGATGAAGAAGGTCCTATGCAAATGCTTGTTTCAAATATTGATTATGATGATTATGTAGGAAGAATTGCAGTAGGAAGAATTGAAAGAGGTATAGTAACTACAGGTATGCCTGTTGCTATATGTAAAAATGATAAAATTGAAAATGGAAAAATAACAAAAATATGCACATATAACGGACTAAAGAAGGAAGAAGTAGAAGTTGCAAAAGCAGGAGATATAATTGAAATATCAGGAATTACTAATATAAATATAGGTGAAACTATTTGTGATATTAATAATCCAGAAAAAATTGATTTTGTGAATATAGATGAACCTACAGTTACAATGACATTTTCAGTAAATAATGGACCTTTTGCAGGAAGAGAAGGAGAGTTTGTAACTTCTAGACATATAAGAGATAGATTATTTAAAGAATTAGAAAGAAATGTTTCATTAAGAGTAAAAGAAACAGATTCGCCTGATTCTTACGAAGTTGCAGGACGCCGGAGAACTTCACCTATCAGTTCTTATTGAAACAATGAGAAGAGAAGGATTCGAACTTTTAGTATCACGTCCAAAGGTTATATTTAAAGAAATAAATGGACAAAAATGTGAGCCTATTGAATTATTAGTAGTAAATGTTCCAGATGATTGTATAGGAAATGTAATAGAAAAATTAGGTAGAAGAAAAGCAGAAATGATAAATATGGAACCTGCAGAAGATGGACACACAAAAATAGAATTTAAAATACCATCAAGAGGTTTGATAGGATATAGAACAGAATTTTTAACAGATACAAAAGGTGAAGGTGTAATGAATCATGTATTTGATTCTTATGAGCCATATAAAGGTGATGTAGTATCAAGAACTAGAGGAACAATTGTTGCATTCGAGCAAGGAAAAGCTATAACTTATGGATTATATAATGCACAAGACAAGGGAGATTTATTTATTGGACCAGGAACAGAAGTATATGAAGGAATGATTGTTGGACTAAATTCAAGAGGAGAAGATTTAGCAGTAAATGTATGCAAAGAAAAACATTTAACAAATACAAGAGCATCTGGTTCAGATGATGCATTAAGACTTGTTCCACCAATTCAAATGTCATTAGAAAAAGCAATAGAATTTATTCAAGATGATGAATTAGTAGAAGTAACACCTCAAAGTATTAGATTAAGAAAAAAAATATTAAATAATAAAGACCGTGAAAGAGCGGCAAGAAAATAATAAAAGGGGGATGATTTTTATGGAAGTATGGACTTCAAAAATGAGAAGAGATAGATATGTAAAGGTGTTTGATAGACATGGTAACTACAGACCAGGCTCACAGGCTTTTCACAGAGAACTAGACAAAGCAGCATTATCAGATGATACAAAGAATAGAAAAAAGATTTTAGATGAAATTTCACAAAGATGTGAAAACAATGAAAAATTAGATGATGTAGTAAATGAAATAGCTCAAAGAGATGAAGTTAAAAAGCAATTTGATTATTATTTTAAAAACGGAATTAAAGATTTAGCATCAATTTTCAAGAACTGGTATATGAATTTTAAAGTAAGTAAAGATAAACCAAATAGGATTAATTTAAGGTGATATTTTGAGTATAAAACAAATAAAAGAAAAAGCTTTAGAAGAGCATATACCTATTGTAATGGATGATACATTAGAAGTTATTAAAGAAATATTATTGAAAGAAAAACCTGGTAGAATATTAGAATTAGGAACAGCAACAGGTTATTCTTCAATATGCTTTGCAAAAACTTTAATGAAACAAAATATTTCAAACTTAAAAATAGATACAATTGAATTAGATGAAAAAAGAGCAAATGAAGCAAAGAATAATATAAAAGAACTTGGATTAGAAAAAGAAATAAATGTAATGATTGGAAATGCTGTAGAGATATTACCGACATTAAATGAAAAATATGATATGTTTTTCATAGATGCAGCAAAAGGAAAATATCCTTTATTTTTGAAAGAAGCATTAAGACTTTCTAGAAAGGGAAGTACTATACTTGCTGACAATGTATTGTATAAAGGATATGTTATGAGTGATTATAATAAGCATAAACAAAGAACGGCAGTAACACATTTAAGGGAATATATAAAGGAAATAACTGAAAATGAAAGTTTGGAAACAAAAATCCTAGAGGTAGGAGATGGACTTGCAATAACTAAAATAATAAAAGAGGTGCTCATTTAATGAACACCTCAAAAAAAGATTTAACTATCTTTTAGAAAAAATACTGTTAGGAATTCTCCAATTTCATTTCTTATTGGACTTAATCCTTTAGAAGAATCCTCCTTTACAAAATAAAAAATTGTAAGCTCAGGGTCTGTTCTGGTAACAATTTCCAGAATTTCAAGACTCTTAAATGAGGCTAATTCAACAATACTTTTTGGAGTGCTGGATACTTTTAATGAATTCTTAAAAGTTATCCTAGGCTGAAATTTCCGCCTATTGCTTTTATTAAACATAAGAGTATACCCTCCTAATAAAATAGTTAGGAATATATATTACCATAAAATTATAAATTAGTCAAATAAAAGAAAGGAAAAAATCATGAAAAAACCAGAATTACTTGCACCAGCAGGGTCATTTGAAAAAGCAAAGACTGCTTTTCTATATGGGGCAGACGCAGTATATATGGGAACATCGAAATTATCACTTCGTTCTAGAGTAGATGTCGATGATAATGAACTTGCAAAAACAATTGAATATGCACATTCAATAAATAAAAAAGTTTATGCAGCATTAAATATATATGCAAGAGATGATATGTATAATGAAGTTATAAAACAAGCTAAACTTTTAAACGAATTAAAAGTAGATGGAATTATAGCCTCAGATGGAGGAGTAATAGAAACATTAAAAGAATATGCTCCAAATATTAATATACATATAAGTACACAAGCTAATGTTGTTAGCTATAATACTTGCAATTTTTGGTATAAAAACGGTGCAAAAAGAGTAATACTTGCAAGAGAATTAAACAAAAAAGAAATACAAGCGATAATGGAAAATAAACCAAAAGATTTAGAAATAGAGATGTTTGTACATGGCGCAATATGTTATAGCTATTCTGGAAGATGCCATTTAAGTGATTTTTTAGCATCAAGATATTGTAATTTAGGAGATTGTGCTCAAAGTTGCAGATGGGCATATAATATGTATTTAGAGGAAAAAAACAATCCAGGGAATCTTATGCCAGTTGAACAAGATGAAAATGGTACATATATACTTTCGTCAAAAGATTTATGCTTAATAAAAGAAATTCCTGAAATTATAGAAATGGGAGTAGATAGTTTAAAAATAGAAGGAAGATTAAAAACAGAGTACTATTTAGCAACAATAATAAATACATATAGAAATGCAATAGATGACTATTTAAAAGCACCTGAAAAATATGATTATACTAAGTATTTAAAAGAATTAGAAAAAACAAAAACAAGAGGCTTAACTACGTTTTATTTTAACGATAAGAATAATAAAGATTTTCAAGAATATGAAGGAAAACAGTATAATCCTGATTATGAATTTGGCGGAAAAATATTATGCAGTGATAAAAATGTACCATCCCAAGATTGTTATTTAATAGAAATTAGAAATAGATTACAACTAGATGATACATTAGAAATTATAATACCAAATAAGTTAGAAACAATTAGTTTTAAAATAGAGGAAATGTATGATTCAGATACATTTGAAGAAATAGACCATGTAAATCCAGGAAAAGAAGGACAAAAAGTAATTTTAAAATTACCAATAGAAGTAGAAAAAGGTTGGATATTAAGAAGGAAAAAGTAATATAAAGAATAATATATTAATTATATTAGTTTAAAAGCAAATGAAAAATAAAAGTTGAAAGAAGTGATTATCATAAAAAGAACAAAGTTAAAAGATAGAGTATTACCTACATATACAAAGGGCGAAGAGATTTTTAATATGACATCACACATCGTTGGTGCATCGCTTGGTGTAATTGCTATGATATTATGCATAGTAATTTCAGCAATTCATAAGAACGTTTATGGAGTAGTAAGTAGTATTGTGTATGGAATAAGCATTATTGTTTTATATACTATGTCTAGTATATACCACCGGGTTATCGCCTAAGCTAACAGGAAAAAAAGTAATGCAAATTTTAGACCACTGCACAATATTTATACTTATAGCCGGCTCATATACACCATTTACACTTTGCATGTTTAGAGAATATGATGCAATAATTGGATGGACTATGTTTGGATTAATTTGGGGAGCTGCGGTTCTTGGTATAGTGCTTAATGCAATTGATTTAAGAAGATATAGAGTATTTTCTATGATTTGCTATATACTTATGGGATGGGCAATAGTATTTAGAATAGATTTACTTCCTAAATTATTAAATACTACAGGATTAATATTGCTAGTTTTAGGAGGAGTAGCTTATACAATAGGTGCAATACTTTACGGAGTAGGTGTGAAACATAAATATATGCATTCAGTATTTCACTTATTTATATTATTAGGAACTATTTTGCAATTCTTTTGTATATTCTTTTATGTATTGTAAAAAAGGAGGAGACTTTGAAGTGAACTCAAGAAAATGTTCACTTTGAAGACTCCTTTTTTCTTGTTTTCTATTGCATAAAATTAAAGTTAAATATATAATTGTAGCAGAAAAGAGAGGTAAAAAATGGATGAAAATGAAAACTTATTAATTCCAAATTTGCAGGACGAGTCTGAAGAAATTGCGGAGGTTTCATTAAGACCAAAAACTTTAGATGAATACATTGGACAAACTAAAGTAAAAGAAAATATGAAAATATATATAGAGGCAGCAAAAAAAAGAAATGAGCCACTTGATCATATTTTACTTTATGGTCCTCCAGGACTTGGGAAAACTACACTTGCAAGCATTATATCTAATGAGATGAATACAAATATTAGAATAACATCAGGTCCAGCAATAGAAAAACCAGGTGACTTAGCAGCGCTTCTTACAAATCTTTCACCAAATGATGTTTTGTTTATAGACGAGATTCATAGATTAAACAGAAGTGTTGAAGAAATCCTTTATCCTGCATTAGAAGATTATAATTTAGATATAATTATAGGTAAAGGTCCTAGCGCAAGGTCAATTAGACTAGAGCTTCCAAAATTTACTTTAATAGGAGCAACAACAAGAGCAGGTTCGCTTACAACACCACTTAGAGATAGATTTGGAATTGTACATAGATTAGAATTGTATAATGAGGACGAATTAAATACTATAGTAAAAAGGTCAGCAGGCATTTTAGATGTAAAAATAGATGCAAAAGGTTCAATGGAAATTGCAAGGCGTTCTAGAGGAACTCCTAGAATAGCAAATAGATTGTTAAAAAGAGTAAGAGATTATGCAGCTGTTTTAGGTGATGGAATAATTACTGAAGATATTGCAAAAATAGCATTAGAAAAATTAGAAATAGATAATCTTCGGATTAGATAATATAGATAGAAAATTATTAAGAACGATAATATTAAATTATTCTGGAGGCCCTGTTGGAATAGAAACGCTTTCATCAACAATAGGAGAAGAAACAGAAACTATAGAAGATGTGTATGAGCCATATTTATTGCAAATGGGGTTTTTAGCAAGAACACCTAGAGGTAGAATTGCAACACCAAATGCGTATAAACATTTAGGTTTAGAATATAAAGGGGAGTAAAATGAAAAAAATATCAGTAGTAATACCAATGTATTTTGAAGAAGATGTTGTTAAAGAATGCTATATTAGAATGAAAGTTGTTCTAAATGGATTAAGTGATTATGAACATGAAATGATATTTGTAAATGATGGTAGCAAAGATAAAACATTAGAATTATTAGAAGAAATTGCAAATCAAGATAAAACGGTAAAAGTATTATCTTTTTCACGAAATTTTGGACATCAAGCAGCAGTAACTGCAGGACTAAAATATGTAACAGGTGATTGCTGTCTAATAATAGATGCTGACCTTCAAGATCCACCAGAATTATTAGTGGAAATGATTAAGCTTTGGGAACAAGGAAATGAAGTAATTTATGCAAAAAGAAAAACAAGAAAAGGTGAATCTAAGTTTAAATTATTAACTGCAAAAATGTTTTATAGAATATTAAATGGCTTATCAGATGTAGAGATTCCAAAAGATACAGGTGATTTTAGATTAGCTGATAAAAAAGTTATAGATGTAATTAATGCAATGCCTGAGCATAATAAATTTTTAAGAGGATTATTTAGTTGGGTAGGATTTAAACAAACACCAATTGAATATGAAAGGCAAGAACGTTTTGCAGGTAAGACCAAATATCCATTAAATAAAATGTTAAAACTTGCATCTGATGGAATAATTAGTTTCTCTACAAAACCTTTAAAATTGATAGGTGGGATAGGTATTGTATCAATATTTATATCAATATTCTTACTAATATATGCAATAGTTTCATATATATTTAAACTTAATAATTTAGCATCAGGTTGGACATCAATGATGGTTGCAATAACATTTTTTGCAGGAGTGCAATTAGTGTCAATTTGGATGATATCAGAGTATATTGCAAGAATTTATGATGATACAAAGAAAAGACCAGAATATATAATAGATAAAAAAATTAATATAGAGAAGGAATAAAAAATGAAGTTATTATTACATACTTGTTGTGCACCATGTAGTGTATATTGTATAGATACATTAAGAAATGAAGGAATAGAACCAACTGTTTATTGGTATAATCCAAATATTCATCCATATAAAGAATATGAAGCAAGAAGAGATTGTTTAAAAGAATATACAAATTCAATAAATGTACAAGCTATATTTGAAGATAATTATGGTTTAAAAGAGTTTTGCAAAAATGTAATAGATGATTTAGAAAATAGATGCATAAATTATTGCTATAGAGTAAGACTTGAGCAGACTGCAAAATATGCAAAAGAACACGGATATGATAGCTTTTCTACAACACTACTTGTAAGCCCATATCAAAATCATGAAGCATTAAAAGAATTAGGAGAAAAACTTGCAAAAGAATATGGAATAGAGTTTGTATATAGAGATTTTAGAGTGGGCTTTAGAGAAGGACAAAGAAAAGCAAGGAAACTTGGATTATATATGCAAAAATATTGTGGATGTGTATTTTCAGAGGAAGACAGGTATCAAAAGCAAATTGAGAAAGATAAGGAAGGTATCTAATGAATAGAAAAAATCTAGAAAACATTCTTAGTTTAAATGGTGAAGAAATGATAAGAAGTTTGCAAGAGGGTAAAAAACAAATTTTTCAGATAATTCCTGAATTAGAAGACGAAGATGGTTTCGACCAAAGAAATCCTTGGCATGTATATGATGTATGGAACCATACATTAGTAGCATTAAAAAATTCAAAACCCGATTTAGAAATAAGGTTAGCCTTGTTGCTACATGATATAGGCAAACCACATTCTTATCAAGATGATGAAAATGTAAGACATTTTAAAAAACATCCAGAAAAAGGAGCGCAAATTGCAAA
>CANQZZ010000064.1 GCA_947628465.1 uncultured Clostridia bacterium | reverse complement strand
TTCATAAATAAAATTTAAAATATATCCAAATAAACTAGAAATTGAACTCATAAGAACCTCCATTTTGAGTATTTTAATCTTTCGCTATTTTACAGGATCATAGCCTCCTTTTGAAAAAGGATTACACTTTAAAATTCTTTTTATTCCTAAGCAAACTCCTTTAAAAGCACCATATTTTATAATAGCTTGTTTCATATATTCAGAGCAACTAGGATAAAATTTGCATTTTATTCCCTTGTCCTCTAAAAAAAGAGAAATATGTTTTTGATATTTTTCAATTATTTTTATTAAAAACTCTTTCATATATCCTCTTCTGACTCAAAAGCATTTGCTTTTTTTAATATACTTTTCATATCTTTTCCAATATTACTAAATGTTGCATCTTCTTTTTTTGTTTTTATATTCCAAAGTATTAAAAAAGTATATCCTGTCCTAATATTATTTTCTAATAAGCGATAATTTTCTCTGATTAATCTTTTTATTCTATTTCTATAAACGCTATTTCCTGCTTTTTTACTTACTGCAATTCCTAATAAATTAATATCTTTGTTATTTTTTAAAATAAATATTTCTATTTGTGTTGCTCTTAAACGTTTTCCTCTTTGTAATACCATTTTAAATTCATAATTTTTTTTTAGCATCTTTGTTTTTTTCAATTTTATCACTCATTTATAAAAAATTAATTAAATTAAGCAGATATTTTTTTTCTTCCTTTTGCACGTCTAGCTTTTAAAACGTTTCTTCCTGCTCTAGTTTTCATTCTTTTCATAAAACCATGCTCTTTCTTTTCTTGTCTCTTTTTTGGTTGATATGTTCTTTTCATTTCTTAAAGCACCTCCTAAATTAAAATCATAAGCATCAAAATTATACATTAAAATAATGGAAAAAGTCAAGTTTTTTTAATTATTTATTAATTATTTTTAAATAATTATTGATAAATTTTTTATTTTTTGATATTATTATCAAAAACAATAACTCTTTACGGGTTTTGGAACTTTAAAACTTAAACGTTGATAAATTTTTTATGATTTTTTTCTTCTAATACTAGATTTATCAACATCTGTGGATATTTTTGTGGATAAAAATGGAGGTTTTATAGCAATGAATCAAGATATAGAAAAAGTACTAGATCAAGTAAAAGAATTATTAAAAGATGAAATGTCACAAATCTCTCATAAAACATGGATAGAACCTTTAAAAATAGCTAGCATTGTAGACAATAATATAACTTTAGTATCTGAAGATTCTTTCAAAAGAGATATGGCTGATAATAAATTTCATGATTTATTAGAAAATGCTTTTTCAATTATCTTGCAAAAAAATTGTTCTCTTTCCATTATTTGTAAGGAAGAAATGCCTCAAGCAGAGTACAAAGAACCTTCACAAAATATAGCAAACAATAATGCATATTTTACTACATCATTAGACCCTAAATATACTTTTAATACATTTGTTGTAGGTGATAATAATAGATTTGCACATGCTGCATCTTTAGCTGTAGCTGAAGCTCCAGGAAAAGCATATAAAATTTTATTTTTGTATGGGGGAGTAGGTCTTGGAAAAACTCACTTAATGCATGCAATAGGTAATGAAATATTACTTAATAATAAAAATTGCAAGGTTTTATATGTTCCTTCTGAAAGTTTTACAAATGAATTTATAGAAGCTTTAAAATGTGCTAGTATGGAAAAATTTAGACAAAAATATAGAAATATAGATGTTTTATTAATAGATGATATTCAATTTATATCAGGAAAGAAACAGTTGCAAGAAGAATTTTTTCATACTTTTAATACTCTTCATGATAGTGGAAAGCAAATAGTAATTGCCAGTGATAGACCACCAAAAGATATTCCATTATTAGAGAAAAGATTGCAATCTAGATTTGCATGGGGACTTTTAGCAGATGTTTCAATGGCTGATTATGAAACACGTCTTGCTATTCTAAAAAAGAAAAAAGATGAGAATCATGCTATTATTGATGATGACATTTTATCAGATATAGCTTTAAAAATAGATTCAAATATAAGAGATTTAGAGGGAGTTTTTAATAAATTACTTGCTCAATCTTCTTTAACACATACACCTATAACAATGGAAATGGCAGAACAAGCAATAAATGTTGTAATTATGCAAAAAGCTTCTGTTATATCTATTGAATATATACAAGAAATGGTTTGTAAATATTTTGATATATCTATTAAAGATTTAAAAAGTTCTCAAAGGTCAAATGATATTGCTTTTCCAAGACAAATTGGAATGTATCTTTGCAGAATATTAACAAATGAATCTTATCCAAAAATAGGCGAAGCCTTCGGAAAAAGAGACCATACTACAGTTATGCATGGATATAAAAAAATAGAACAAGATATTAAACAAAATCCAAATTCAAATACAAAATTGATTGTGGATAGTGTGAAAAAAATTATATTATCAAAAGAATAATTGATATTTAAATAAAATTTAGATTTTTATAAAAATAATGTTTTCCAAACATAAATTTTACAAAAATATAGCTTTTTCTTCTTACGGAAGAAGCAAAAAGGTTATCCAAAGGTGCCTGTGTAAAACTAATAAAATTCTGTTTATAATTAGTTTTCCATAGTATAAAAATAAATTTGTGAATAAAATTCTTAGTTATAAACAGATTTATTAACACAATTTTTTCTACGGATTTAAACACATTTTTAAGTTTTACACACAATCCACAAGACATACTAATACTATTACTAATAATTATTTATTTATATATAAAAAAGGAGAAAAAAATTATGAAAATTATTTGTGAAAAAGAAAAATTATTAAAAGGAATTAATTCTGTTGTTAGGGGAGTACCTACTAGAACAACTATGCCGATACTAGAAGGAATACTTATTCAAACAAATAATAATGAATTAAAATTAACATCTAATGATTTAGAATTAGGAATAGAATATATAATGGAATGTGAAGTATTAGAAGAAGGAAATACAGTTGTAAATAGTACAATGTTTAGTGAAATAATCAGAAAACTTCCTGATACAGATATATCAATAGAATTAAATGAAAATAATTTATTAGTTATAGAATGTGAAGGGTCTTTATATAAATTATCTACTATGAATGCAGAAGAATTTCCAGAACTTCCAAAAATAGAAGTTGAAAAATCTATTGAAACAGAACAAACAGTTTTAAAAAATATGATAAGAAAAACAATATTTGCAGTAAGTATAGAAGAAAATAGACCTATATTTACAGGTTGTTTATTTGAAGTAGTAAATAATAGTTTAAATGTTGTTGCAATAGATGGATTTAGAATGGGATGGGTTAAAAGTAATTTAAGTAGTGCAAGTAATGATTTTAAAGCAGTTATTCCAGGAAAAACATTAAATGAAGTAAATAAAATTATATTAGATTCATTTGATAGTATAAAAATAGGTGTTTCAAAAAATCAAGCAATATTTGAAATGGAAAATTGTAAAATAGTAACAAGGTTATTAGATGGTGAATTTTTAAATTATGTAAGTGTAATTCCAACTAATTGGGAAACAAGAATAAAAGTAAATAAAAATGTACTTCAAAATTGTTTTGAAAGAGTAAGTTTAATATCATCTGCAACAATTGCAAAAGAGAAAAAATGTCCTGTTAAAATATCAATAGAAATAGGAAAAGTAACTATATCTTGTACAAACCAAACAGGGGATGCAAAAGAGGAAATTTATACAGAGATAGAAGGAAAAGAATTAGAAATAGGAGTTAATCCTAAATATTTCTTAGATGCATTAAAAGCAATTGATGATGAAGAAATATATATTGCATTTGGTACGAATATTTCTCCATGTGTTATAAAACCAATAGATGAAATAACAAAAGATTATACATATATGATTTTGCCAATTAGAATGAAAGAAGATTAATTTTATAGGAAGTTAAAATTAAAAAATGTACATAAAAAAAGTAAAATTAGAAAATTTTAGAAATTATGATAAACAAGAAATTGAATTTGACAAAAATGTAAATATAATATATGGTGATAATGCACAAGGAAAAACAAATATATTAGAAGCTATATTTATATGCAGTCTTGGAAAATCTTTTAGAACAAATAAAGATAAAGAATTGATAAATAAAGAAAAAGATTTTTCAAAAATAGAATGTACAAGTTATAAAGAAGATAGAGATATTAAAATAAATTTTGAAATAAATGAAAAAAAGAAATTTAGTGTAAATGGAATAGTAGCAAAAAGGACAAGTGATATTTTAGGAAAAAATTATATTGTTTTATTTACACCAGAAGATATTTCTATCTTAAAAAATGAACCAAGTAAAAGAAGAAGATTTTTAAACATAATGATAAGTCAGCTAAGGCCTATGTATGTACATTTATTAAATCAATATAATAAAACAATAGAACAAAGAAACTTCTATTTAAAGCAAATAAAATTTGAGGGAAAAAGTAGAGAAAATTTAGATATATGGAATGAGCAGTTGGTAAAATTAGGAACAAAAATATATGAATATAGAAAAGAATTTATAGAAAAAATAAATGAAAAAATTTTTGATATACATTTGAAAACCACTGAAAACAAAGAAAAAATGAGAATTGAATATATAACAAATGTAGGAAAAAATTATTTAGAAGATTTGAAAAAAAATGAAAAAAGTGATATACAAAAAGGGTATACAAGTATAGGAATACATAGAGATGACTTTGAAACTTATATCAATGATAATCCTGTTTCAATATATGCATCTCAGGGACAAAAAAGGACAACCATAATATCTTTAAAACTAGCAGAGGCAAATGTTATATATGATGAAATAGGGGAAAGACCAGTAATTCTTTTAGATGATTTTATGTCAGAACTAGATAAAAAAAGAATTCAAGGATTATTTGAAAATATAAAAGAAAATCAAGTTATAATAACATGTACAGACAGTTTTAAAATAGACAATACAAAATATAAATTATATAAAGTTACAAATGCGAATATAGAGTGCATTTAAAGAAAAAGGAGCGAAAAAAATGGAAAAATTTGAACATGAGTATAAGGCAGACCAAATCCAAGTATTAGAGGGCTTAGAAGCAGTTAGAAAAAGACCCGGAATGTATATAGGTAGTGTTTCTGCAAGAGGTCTTCATCATCTAGTATATGAAATAGTTGATAATAGTGTTGATGAAGCATTAGCAGGATATTGTAGAAATATACATGTAACAATAGAACCAGGAAATATCATAAGAGTAGAAGATGATGGTAGAGGAATTCCTGTTGATATACATCCAAAAACAAAAATATCTGCAGCAGAAACTGTTTATACAGTATTACATGCAGGAGGAAAATTTGGAGGAGATAGTGGATACAAAGTATCTGGAGGACTTCATGGTGTTGGGTCTTCTGTTGTAAATGCGTTATCTACATGGACAGAAGTAACAATTGAAAGAGACGGAGGAATATTCCAAATGTCTTTTGAAAGAGGAAAAACTGTAAAACATCTTGAAAGAATAGGTGATTCTGATAAAACAGGAACAACAGTAAGATTTTTAGCAGATGATACAATTTTTGAAACATTAGAATATGATTATAGTATATTAGAAAATAGATTAAGAGAAACAGCATTTTTGACAAAAGGACTAAGAATAACATTGACTGATGAAAGAGAAGAAACTCCTAAAAAAGCAGATTTTTGTTATGAAGGAGGACTTGTTTCATTTGTTGAATTTTTAAATAAAAATAAGGAAAAATTACATGAAAAACCAATATATATAGAAAAAAACGGAGAAGTGCCAGTAGAAATATCTATACAATATACTTCTAGCTATTCTGAAAGTATCTATTCTTTTGTAAATAATATCAATACAATAGAAGGTGGAACTCATTTAGAAGGGTTTAAGAGATCACTTACAAAAGTATTTAATGATTATGCAAGAAATCATAATATATTAAAAGATAAGGATGCAAACCTTCAAGGTGAAGATATAAGAGAAGGAATAACAGCAATTATATCTGTAAAGGTAAAAGAACCACAATTTGAAGGACAAACAAAAACAAAACTAGGAAATAGTGAAGTAACAGGTGCTGTGCAAAGTGTAATGAATGAATATTTAGCAACATATTTAGAAGAAAATCCTGCTGTTGCAAAGGTAATACTTGATAAATGTATTAGTGCATCAAGAGCAAGAGAAGCTGCAAGAAAAGCAAGAGAATTGGTAAGAAGAAAAAATGTGTTAGAAAACACAACACTTCCTGGAAAACTTGCAGATTGCAGCAGCAATAAACCAGAAGAATGCGAAGTATATATTGTTGAGGGAGATTCAGCAGGAGGAAGTGCAAAACAGGGAAGAGATAGAAGATTTCAAGCAATACTTCCACTTTGGGGAAAAATGTTAAATGTTGAAAAATCAAGAGCAGATAAAATATATAATAATGATAAATTACAACCAGTAATTCTTGCCGTAGGAGCGGGAATCGGCTCAGATTTTGATATTACAAAAATTAGATATGGAAAAGTAATAATTATGGCAGATGCCGATGTTGACGGTGCACACATAAGAACATTATTACTAACATTTTTCTTTAGATATATGAGACCACTTGTTGAAAATGGAAATGTATTTTTAGCTCAACCACCACTATATAAATTATCAAAAAAAGGAATGCAAGATGTATACTGCTATACAGATAACGATTTAGCAGAAGCATATAAAAATTTAGAGGAAAAAGGTATTCCAAGAGACCAATTAGCTCTTCAAAGATATAAAGGTCTAGGAGAAATGAATCCAGAACAATTATGGGAAACTACAATGAATCCTGAAAACAGAATTTTAGTGCAAGTTACTATGGAAGATGCAATGAAAGCAGATGAAACAATTTCACTTCTTATGGGTGATGAGGTAGAGCCAAGAAGAAACTTCATAGTAGAAAATGCAAGAGATGTTAAAAACTTAGATATATAAAAAATATTAATAAAACTAATAGCTCGGAATTGTTCCGAGCTATTATCCCATAAAGCCCATATTAATTTTCAGCTCAAATTAAAATATATAGTTTTTTCACCTAATATATATTGCTATATAAATAAGCAATAAACCACATATTTTAATCACCTGCTCGACTATAAGAACACCAAAAGAAACTGTATTCATCCCAAAAGGACTAAAAACAATCCCTTTCTAATATTCCTAAAGAAAAATCTTATAAATATTAGATATAGATATTAATATAATCTTACCCAAATTATAATACATATAATTCGACCATATATAAAAATAAAAGAATAGAAAAATATAGCCTGCATACAAATATTATAATCTACGACTGAAACATAATATAATCTAGAAGACCATATTACATCCTTTGCTCGAACAAATAAAAACCAATAAACAAAAAGATCCTTATTTGCTCTTAGTTCAACTAATATAAACCTTATGTTATTATTATAGGCAAAAATAAAATAATAATTCTGGTATTTTTTGCTTTTTGTCGAAAAAAGTCAATGAAAAAAGATTGACTTTTTTTGGAAAAAATTGTAATATAAAAATAATTAAAAGTAATATTAGTAAAATTTAAGAGAGGAGGAAAAGTATATAAAAAAAATCAATTCAGTTCAGAATTGGTTGCCTTTTGAAGAAGTTTTAGAAAACGGTATAATAAAACTAAAAAATAATTCTTATGTAAAAATAATTAAAGTAATACCAATTAATTTTAATCTCAAGTCTAATTTAGAAAAAGAGGCAATTTTAAATTCTTATAAAATATTTTTAAAAACATGTAATTTTGATATTCAAATATTAATTCAAAGCAATAAAGAAGATTTATCTAAACATATTTCCAAAATAAAAAGTAAAGTTGAAAATGAAAAAGAAAATATAAAATTATTATCTGAGAATTATATTAATTTTATTCAAAAAATGAATTTAGA
>CANQZZ010000063.1 GCA_947628465.1 uncultured Clostridia bacterium | reverse complement strand
CAATCACAAAAATTTTGTGTATATATTTTTGCCATTCATGAGGAGATTCTTAAGGCTCTTCATTATTCCTTTAAACACATTGTTTATCTGGTAGTAAAACGCGAATGACTGAATTGATTTACTACATTTATATCATACTATAAAAATTTTATATTTGTCAATATCTTATCTTACTAATTTTAAGTTTTTACCTTATTTACTCTGATAGTAAATCTTTTTTTTAAAAATTGTTTAAACAATCGATAATATCTTTTATAAAATCATCTTTATAATATTTTTTTATAATTTTATTCTTTATCTAATAAATCCAATAAATTTTTAATATTTTCATCTATATTAATTAAGTTTACAAAAAATATTCTAACTTTTACATTATCTTCACTTTCAAAAGAAATACTACTGTTATTTACTTTGTCTGTAATTGGATAAAGTAACCAAATATATGGTGTGTTATACTTTTTAGAATACACATACATTTGGTACATATCTTGTGAAGAAATTCCAAAATTTTTTTGCCTACTGTTAAGTTCTTTCCATTTAGTATCCAATATTATTCTAGTTCCATCTTGTTTAGTTATTACTATATCAGGAATTAAATGAAATTTTTTAGGATTATCAAACAAACAAAATCTTTTGTCTTGCGTCCAAACTTTCCATTTTGAATTTGCTTTTTGCCTTATCTTTTTTGCAATATAGCTTTCAAATAATTTGTCCATTCTAAACAATAAAGACTTAGAATTAATATCACCAGCAAAATTAGTAAAACTATTATTCTGTAAAAAAATTTTTGACCATTCAATTAAAGATTCATAATTTTTCATATCTCTTGTAATATTAATCTTTGCAAAATCTGAATCATAATTACTAGAAGCCTTTATGCTGTCGAAATACTCTAGTGCTTGGCTTATAAGTTTTATATTATCTGCGTTACTTGAAACCTTTAAAAGTTTCATTAGAGTAGCTTTAATAATTCTATTTTCTGGGCTATTTAAATCATATTCGTCATAAGAACAGAATATTTTTTCCTTGTGTATAAAGTTTTTTCTAACTTGCTTTTCAAATAAAATTTTTCCCTTTGCTAAATTTAGGTTTTCTTCTACAGTATTATAAGAAGATTTCAAACCGGTTTTTATTAAAATAATTACATCTTGCAAATATAGTCTGATAAAAATTTCATAAATATTCATATTTCGATAGTTTAATTGGGAATTGCTAAAAATTTTATTGTTAAAATTTCTTAAAGAATTTATCATATTTACCAAAATTTTTTTTGTATTTTCTTCAGTAGAAAATACAATCTTAGGTAATATTTCAATTTTAAAGCTACTATCTAACTGTATGAATCCAACATAGTTTCTAATTTCAACTGTGTCTTCTATTCCTCTTCTATATGAAATTTTCATAAAATCCAGGATATCAGAATAATTTTTTTGAGAAGAGAAGTTACGAATAAAATTTATTAATTCGTAAAATCTTTCTTTACTATTCTTTTCATCTTTATAATCCAAAACTTTATATTTTTCACCTTGATATTTATTATTACAAGTTATAATATCATATTCTTTTACAGATATTTTATCGTTCATTAATTAACTCCACTATAAATTTTAATATAATTATTTACATCATTTAAAGCATCTTTATCTAAGCGATATTTTTTTCTAGTAAGGCTTTCAATGTCAATATCTAATTCATTTAATAAATCTTGATTAAATAATTGTTCATTTATCTCTTCTTCTATAATAAAGTCATTATTCAAAATTAGCTTAATTTTACCATAATCATCATAAAAATATTCTTGCAATAAAGGAATAATATTTTTTTCAAAAATATCTTTTAATTCTGATAGTGGAACATCTTTTTTTTCGCTAAGTTTAATGAAAAAAGAATGACCAATTGTGTGTTCTCGATCATATAAAGCTTCAATTCTACTGTTTATGGCATATAGCATTTTAACTAAATCAATCTTAGTCTTATTTACAGTTATCTCTTTTAAATGTTCATAATTAGGAGACATCTCAATAAATTTAAATCTTCTTCTTAATGCTATATCCATAAGAGCAATTGATCTATCTGCTGTATTCATAGTTCCTATAATATATACATTATTAGGAACTTCAAACTCTCTTATTTTATTTTCTGAAGAAGATGGTAACATTAATGTTAAGCTCTCACTTTCACCTTTTCTTTTATTTTCTTCTATTAATGTAATTAATTCTCCAAAAATCTTTGAAATATTTCCTCTATTTATTTCATCTATAATAAAAACATATTTATTATCTTTTTTGTTTTTTGATTCTATATATTTAGGTAATTTAAATTTATGTATCAAATCTTCTAATACAGCTGTAGCAACATTTCTTACAAATCCATTATTACTTATATAGTTATCATCTGGATTTTTCCATTTATTATATATTGATTTAGATGTTATATAGTTATTTACTCCTTTCACCCATTCATTTTTTAATCCATCTTTTCTCTGATTAAGTTTTAAGTCATAGGATGTATTTTTTTTACCAATAGTTATTGTATATTGTTGGTTTTCATTAGCTTCAATTTCATCAACTAATTTATTCCAAGCTTCTGCAAAGTTTTTCCTATTTATTTCTTCAGTTTCAACAGATTCTTCATCCGTAATAATACTTTGACTAGCTCTATCACAAAATAGTTTAAATATTCCATCTTTTACATCATAAATAATATTTTTATCTTCTTCATCAATAATAGGCTTTATTCCTTCTATAAAGTCTTCATAACTGTATGATTGATGAAATGTTGTAAAAGCAATTTGACCCTTTTGGTAGAAATCATTATATTCTTTTTTTATTGTATCATAATTATTTTTGGCATCTTTTATTACTTGATTAACACTCCTATTTGAACAAATTGCAACAGCATAAATTATGGAATTATATGTTTTTCCAGTTCCAGGAGGTCCATATAAAATCATATTTTTACTGAATTTTATATCATTTTGATTACTATTATTATCATCATCTGAGAGTAATTGATTATTAAAAATCTCACAAATTAAACGTTTATTTTTTGCACTTGCATTTTCGTATTTCATAAGTATACATGTTCTTGAAAGAGTTCCACCATATCCATTCATTTTTTTTGGTTGTATTTTAGGGTCATATTTTACTCCTAGTTCGAAACCTTTTCCATCATTACTAATTACAGTTCCTGTAGCCTTTATTGTTAATATTCCATTACCGCCCCCAACTCTTTAAAATTATTTTCGTTCCTATAGGAACATTTTTAGTGGTTTCAATTGTAGTTTTTGCTTTGTTACTAGTATCACTGGCGCTAAAAAAATGCTTCCATATTTCGTTTTTTATAAACTCTTCTGTTTTATCATTAGTTGTGTTACCAACCTCTTCTGATGCTCCAGCAAATAAATAATATTGATTTGCGCTTTCTTTCACAAAAATTCCCCCTTCTTGTTACTTATCAAAAAATTCTTCATCATGATAATTTCCATCATTATCAATATGTACATCCATAAAACAATCTTCACACATACCATCATATAGTTCATATTCTTCCTCAGATATTTTTTTAAAGCACATTTCACACTCAAATTCTTCGCCATAAATATCTTTATTTTCGATATTTTCAATTGTTTCATCCGTATCAACTGATATTGGATCTTTTTCAATTAAATTTTCTTTATAATTTGTATTATAATTATAGTCTTTATTTGTATCTTTATTATTTTCTTCAATAATTTGATTAATTTCTTCAGACCTATCTTTTCGTTCTATATCAATAAAATCTATTATAACTATTCCTATCATTAAAAATAGGAGTATTCCTCCTACAAAAGTAGGCATAAAACTAGCAATTGCTATATATGCTAACGTATATAATACAAAACAGAAAAAATTGTTACAATTAAACAATTCTAATAATCCTATTCCCAAAGGAAAAAGAATGCCAAATATAATGCCATGACTTATGCTTAAATTATTATCCTTACTATAAATATAGCCTGCATAACCACATATTCCTGTAATTAATAAAATAACTATAAGAGCTCCTAATAATTTGCTTAAATCTTTAGAAATAAGTTCTCTTTTTATTTCAAATTTAGATTTTTCCTTTTTATTACTTTCCATATTCATTTTCCTTATTTATTTTTGAGGCTTGTACAAAAAACATCCTCTTTCATGAGAATAAATAACACCGATTGCTTGTAAGTAGGAATATATTATTGTACTTCCTACAAATTTCATTCCTCTTTTTCGCAAATCTTTTGATAAGTCATCAGATAATTTATCTGCACCATTCATTATCGTGATATTCAATATATTTTTGATTTTTTAAATTACACCATTTACATCTAATCATATTTATACTTTATTTCTTTTCAATAATTTTAATATGGATATCTCTTAATTGTTCTCTACTTACATTAGTTGGTGCTCCCATCATCAAGTCTTGTGCTTTGCTATTTAATGGGAATGCTATTACCTCTCTTATTGTTTCTGATTCAGTAAGTAACATAAGCATTCTATCTACTCCAGGTGCAATTCCGGCATGTGGAGGTGCTCCAAATTGAAATGCTGTGAATAATGCTTTAAATTTTGTTTTTACTTCTTCCTCTGTATATCCTGCCATTGAAAAAGCTTTTAGCATTATATCTATATCATGATTTCTTACAGCTCCTGATGCTAATTCTATACCATTGCATACTAAATCATATTGATATGATACTATTTCTAATGGATTTTCATTGTTTAAGGCATCTAAGCCTCCTTGAGGCATAGAAAATGGATTATGTCCAAAGCTAAGACTTCCATCATCATTTAATTCAAACATTGGAAAATCTGTTATCCAACAAAATTGAAACTTATCATTATCTATTAAATTTAATCTATTGGCAAGTTCTGTTCTAATTTGTCCTGCTAATTCTGTAGCTTTTGCTTTTGTATCTGCTATGAAAAATATTGTATCTTCTTTTTGTAAGTCTGCTAGATTCAATAATTCTTTTTTCAAATCCTGTGGAATAAATTTATCAATTGGTCCTTTAAAACTTAAATCTTCTTGAACCTCTAAATATCCTAATCCTTTCATTCCTATTGATTGTGCAAAATCAAGCATTTTTTCATGAAAACCTTTTGAAAGATGACCTTTTACTTTAATAGCTCTTACTGTTGTATTCATGAATGGTTTAAAAGTACATTTCATAAAGAATTCAGATAAATCTATTATATATAAAGGATTTCTTAAATCTGGTTTATCAGTTCCATACTTTAACATTGATTCTTCATAAGGAATTTTAGGAAATGGATAGTCTTTTACTTCTTTTTTAGAAAACTTCTTAAATGTATTATATATTACAGGTTCTACTGCATTAAATACATCTTCTTGTGTTGCAAAAGACATTTCCAAATCTAATTGGTAAAATTCACCTGGTGCTCTATCTGCTCTTGCATCTTCATCTCTAAAACATGGTGCTATTTGAAAATACTTATCTATTCCAGATACCATTAATAGTTGTTTAAATTGTTGTGGTGCTTGTGGTAAAGCATAAAATTTCCCCTCATGTAATCTACTTGGTACTAGATAATCTCTTGCACCTTCTGGTGATGATGATGTTAAAATTGGAGTTTGAACCTCTAAAAATCCTTGATCAATCATTTGACTTCTTAAAAATTGTAACACTTGTGCTCTTAATATTAAATTATTCTTCAATCTTTCATTTCTTAAATCTAAATATCTATATTGAAGTCTTAAATCTTCTCTTATATCTTCACTTGAATTTACTTTAAATGGAAGATCCTTTGTCCTTTTTCCCAAAATTTTTATTTCTTCTATAAAGATTTCTACTAACCCTGTTTTTATTTTTGGGTTTACAGTTTCTTCTGATCTTTTTCTAACTGTTCCATAAACTGTAACTGTTGATTCAATTGGAATATGTGATGCAAAATCAACATCTTCTGTTTCTGCAGAAGTTACAACTTGTGTAATTCCATACATATCTCTTATATCTAAAAATACAACTCCTCCTAAATCTCTTATTGTTTCTACAAATCCAGCGATTCGTACTTTTTTGCCTACATCTTCTAATGTTATTTCGTCACAATGATGTGTTCTGTACTCTTTCATTTTTATTCCTCCTCTAATAGTATAAGCGATTTTAGGATACAAAAAATCGCCCACTGTTTAAAATATACAGGGACGAATATATAATATCCGCGGTACCACCCAGTTTGAAAGGTTTACGCTTTCCACTCTTTAAAAAATCATTTTACTCCAATGTGTTTCGGTCATGTATATTTCCTAAAAGGGCTTTCAGCCTATGACCCTTATTCTCTAATAGCAACTTATACAGCCTTTCATTTTCATCATAAAATAAATTTATAATAATCATATTAAACTATTATACTATTTTATATTAAAATTATACATAATAGCCGTTTTCATTTATAACGATATAATTATAACATTTTATTTTTTTGATGTCAATTTTATTTTTTAACTGTAGTAAATTTTTTGATAAATTAAGACTGTAGCCTTTAAAAATCTAAACAATAGTGATATTATAATATTGTTAAACAGAATATTAAAGGAGGAAAACTTATGATAGATAGAGAATTAAATCCTGATTATTTAAATTCTTTTTTAGACTACAGTATTACAATACTTAATAAATCTCCTAATAGTATTAAAGAATATAATTATGACTTAGCTAATTTTTTAAAATTCATTAAAATAGAATTTAAGCTAACCGATGAAAAAGATTATTCTAAAATAAATATAAATGACTTATCTATAGATGATATAAAAAGAATAACATTAGAAGATATTCATAAATATATCTCATATATGGCAACAGAGCTTAGAAGTAAGCCTGCTACTCGTGCAAGAAAAGTTTCTACAATTAGAATATTTTTTAAGTATTTATCACAAAAAGCTAAATTAATAGATATTAATCCTGCACAAAATTTAGAAACTCCTAAGCTAGAAAAAAGAATACCTAAATACTTATCTTTAGAAGATAGTAAAAAATTACTAGAAGTAGCTCGGAAGTGATGATAATAGAAATTCTGAAAGAGATTATGCAATAATAACTCTATTTTTAAATTGTGGTATGCGTTTATCTGAATTAGTTAATATAAATATAAAAGATATAACATTTAGTGAAGCAAAATTAAATGTAATTGGTAAAGGTAATAAAGAACGTACGATATATTTGAATAATGCTTGTGTATCTGCTATAAATGAATACTTATCTGTTAGGCCAAAAGAAGGAATTAAATATGATTCAAAGGATGCTCTATTTTTAAGTGAAAGGCGTGAAAGAATTAGTAATCGAACAGTTCAACTTATAGTAAAAAAAGAACTATTAAAAGCTGGATTGGATATAAATAAATATTCTGTACATAAGCTAAGACATACTGCAGCAACTCTTATGTATCAATATGGTAATGTAGATATTCGTGCACTTCAAGAACTTTTAGGTCATGAAAGCATATCTACAACAGAAATTTATACACATGTGGATAATAGTCAAATAAGAAATGCAGTTGAAAGTAATCCACTTGCAAATTTAAAATAAAAAGTTGCCAAATATATATATTTGGCAACCGGAAAAAATTATGATTTGCTTTGCATTTCTGCTTTTTCGTGAGTTTTCAGATCATCGTTGTAATATAGGACCTTACAAAAGTGGCAAACATGAAAGATTTTTAATCTCTTTCGTGACCTACTCCACCGAATTCCTGACCTCATTTTGTTATGGCATTTTGGACATAATTTGCTCATAATAATTTCCTCCTTAAAAAAGTATGAATTAATTATAGCATAATTTTTCAAACATTGCAAACAACTAATTGTTTAATGTATATACTCCTTAATTTTATTTTTAAAAGCCACTTTTTATCCGTGTTGATTTTAGTTTTGTACAAAAAAATGTTAAAATAGTAG
>CANQZZ010000062.1 GCA_947628465.1 uncultured Clostridia bacterium | reverse complement strand
TTTTTCAGATATTTCTAACATATATCCTTGATTATTTATATATACATATTTATCTTCAAATTTTATCATGTATGTTGGTTTTCTCTCTGTTATATCAAGTGTTACTGTTCCGTTAATATTTCTCTTTATATTAACATTTTCTATATATGCATTTGTTTTTATATTACTTCTTATCTTCCAATTAGTTGTTTTAAACATATTAACGCCAGTTGTTAATCCAGATAAGTTTATAATTTCTTCAGCAGAAATTTTGCTATTATTTACAACCTCTATTTTTTTGATATTAAATACACTAGACATCATAAATAATATTACTGCTACAATAAATAGCATAATTATTGTAATCCATTTTATTATTTTTAAATTTCTTTTTCTATTTGGATTTTCTTTTTTTACCTTCTTTGCTTTTCCATTATTTGTATGTACTTTTGTAGATGTTTTCTTTGCTTTTGTGTTTTGCTTTTCGTTTTTTATTTTACTTTTTTTGTTGTTTTTCTTTTTACTTGATTTAGATTTTGTGCCTTTGTCATTATTTTCTTTTTTTGGAGTTAATCCTATTATAATTTCATTATCTAAGTTTATTCTTTCTTCGCTACTGCTATTTTTTTTGGTTTTGCTTGTTTTTTTGCTTGCTTTGCTTTTTGAAGATTTTGGTTTGCTTGATTTTTTATTATTTTGATTTGAATATAATAAATCAACAGTTTGTCCTTTAGATTTTCGCATAGGTTCCTCCTTTGTGATAAGGGGATGCAGTTTCCCCTTATTGTTTCTTTTCTTATTTTTTATCATTGCTAGTTGTTTTAATAATTTTTGCACCTATTTTATTTAATTTTTTATCTAAATTTTCATATCCTCTTAAAATATATTCTATGTTATTTACTTTTGTTTTTCCTTTTGCTATAAGTCCTGCAATTACTAATGCTGCCCCTCCTCGTAAATCTGTTGCTTCGACTGTTGCTCTGCTTAGTTTTCTTGTTCCTTTTACAATAGCAATTTTTCCTTCTATGCTTATTTTTGCGCCCATTCTTTTTAATTCGTTTGTGTATCTAAATCTATTTTCAAATATATTTTCTACAATTACTGATGTTCCTTTAGCTGTACAAAGCATTGCTGTAAATACTGATTGCATATCTGTTGGAAATCCTGGATATGGCATCGTTTTTATGTCTGTTGGCTTTAATCTTTTTGGTGAATTAATTTCTACACTATTTTTATTAATTTCAAATTTACATCCACATTCTTCTAATTTATTTATTATTGGTACTATATGTTCTGGTATAACATTATTTAATTGTATTTTTCCTCCAGTTGCTGCAGCTGCGCAAAGAAATGTTCCTGCTTCTATTCTATCTGGCATTATATTATAGCTTACGTCTTTTAGTTTTTTTACTCCTGTTATTTTTATTACATTAGTGCCTGCGCCTTCTACTTTTGCGCCCATTCTGTTTAAAAAATTTTGCAAGTCTTTTATTTCTGGCTCCATAGCTGCATTTGTAAGTATCGTTGTTCCGCTCTGCTAATACTGATGCAAGTATTACATTTTCCGTTGCTCCTACTGATGGAAAGTCTAAATGCACATCTGTTCCTACTATTTTATCACATTTGCATTTTATATATCCACCTGTTTCGTCTATATCAACACCTAATTTCCTTAATGATTTTAAATGTAAGTCAATAGGTCTTGATCCAATATCACATCCTCCTGGATATGTAAATACTGCATTTTTAAATCTAGCAAGTATAGCTCCAGCAAGAACTACAGAAGATCTCATTTGTCTCATTAAATCTTCTGGAATTTCATGATTATTCATTTTGCTTGAATCTATGATTATTTTACCATTTTTCTTATCTACTTTGCAACCTAAAATTTTTAATATTTTTAACGTTATTTGAGTATCATGTATATTTGGTACATTATATAACTTACTAATTCCGCCATTTAAAATACTTGCAGCAATTATTGGAAGCGAAGCATTCTTAGAACCAGATATGTTTGCTACTCCTTCTAACTTTTTTCCTCCTTCTATTATGTAACTATACATTTTTAATTTCATCCTTTCTCAAACTATATACTTTTGGTATATTCTATGAAAGGTTTACAGAAATTGTGAATATAATTAATTTTAAAAAAATGTTTTGCCATTTATTCATTGTTTTTGTATAATAATAGTGAACTACTAAAAGTACGAATGTACTGTAGGTGGTGTTTTTTATTATTCTTCACCTGAATTTAACTTTCTTATATCTTTAGCATTTTTATCCGATACAACTTTTTTTCCTGTTTCTTTCTCTAATTGTTCTTTTGCAAATTTTGCAATATTTCCACCTTTTATAACAGACTCTTCTGCTTCCTTAAATCCTTTTCTAGTTTTACTTTTAGATATCTCTGTAGAAGATGTTTCTGCTAACATATTTAAAACTAATTCCATATTTGTCATATTATCTCGTAGATTTTCTTTTTTTAAACCTTTTAAATTCTTATACTCTTTTACAGAATAGCCACTCCAAGCCTGTGTTAAAATATTTGTTAATATTGCAAAATCTTTGCCTGCATTTATTCCTTTTGCTTTTAATTCATCAGTAAATTCTTTCCTAATATCTATAGTTTTTAGTCTTTGATTTATCCATTCTTCTGAATAGCCTTTTTTTCTGTATATATCTAATGCTCTATTAATTGCTATTTCTGGATCATATGCTTCATCTATTCGTTCTTTTCCAACTTGTGCCAACCACAATTTAAAAGGCTCGGCTTTTTTTGATGGAATTGATTGAATTAGTCTTAAAATTTGCTCTATATTAGCCACATCAGTTAATCTTAATTTCCCATCATATGCCATCATTTTCAACTGGTTACAATTTGTAACCGTTTCATTTCCCTCCGTTAATAGTCTACTTTTTAACACTTTCCAATAAGTCCTTGCTTTTTGATAATCATTTTCTGTTAAAACAGCAACAACATCTACTACTGAAAAATACCATTTTTCTTCTTCTGCATCCCATTTAGCTCTAATTTTTTTATCTTCAAATAATTTTAATTCATTATCTTGTCCCATTTTATACCTCTCTTTCTCAAGTTGTTTAGAAATTACCAACAACTCAAAATATTTTTTATTTGTTCTGTTTATATCATATTGACAAATGTTTTTCAATACTTTTTGCGAAATTTTGTTCTATTTTTTTGTTTATATTTTTGGTATATTCTATGAAAGGTTTACAGAAATTGTGAATATAATTAATTTTAAATATTTATTTGACTTATTGCACATATTAATTATATAATTCTATTATAAAATTTTAGAGAAAGGAGTGTATGATTATTTACGTTACTAAATATATCATACAAGATTTTATGGATTTATCTAAAGAAATTGAAATTGCTAAAAATGTTAGAAAAAATGCTTATATACCCTATACTAAATATTATGTAGGCTGTGCTTTAAAAGCTAGTTCTGGGAAAATATATTCTGGCTGTAATATCGAAAATCACGGTATTCAATCCATTTGCGCAGAGCGAGTTGCTTTTGTAAAAGCTCTATCGGAAGGTGAAAGAAGTTTTGAATATATTGTAATATGTGGTGGTAAAGATTTAAATACTCTAGATAATTGCCTTCCTTGTGGTTATTGCAGACAATTTATGAGTGAATTTGTTGGGAAAGATTTTAAAATATATGTTATTTCTGAAAATGACAATATAACTGAATATTCTATGGAAGACTTGCTACCCCATAGTTTTAAATTATAGATATTTGTTTTAATGATTTTATGTCTTGACTTTTTTGTATATTTATATGATAATAAATATGTTCTTCTAATGAGGAAGAACATATTTTATTTTTTATAGGATGTGATATATATGTCAAAAGTTGATGTAGTTTTAGGAACTTTTTACGGAGACGAAGGAAAAGGTAAAATAATTGATTACCTTGCAACAAAAGCAGACATAGCAGTTAGATGTACTGGAGGAAATAATGCTGGTCACACAATAAAAGTCGATGGAAAAACTTATGCATTTCATTTAATTCCATCAGGAATCTTAAATAAAGGAACTATTGCTGTTATAGGAAATGGATTAGTACTTGACCCTAAAGTTTTAATTCAAGAAATTAATGACTTAAAAGAAAATGGAATAGCTGTAGATAATTTATACATAAGTGATAAAGCTCATGTAATTTTTCCTTATCATATTGAATTAGATAAACTTTTAGAGGAAAATAGAGGGTCAAATAAAATAGGAACTACAGCAAGAGGAATTGGTCCTGCATATTGTGATAAGTTTGAACGTTCTGGTATTCGTATGGAGGACTTCATTTCAGACAAGTTTGAAGAACTTTTGACTATTAATATAAATAATAAAAATAAAATTTTTGAGGCTTATGGACATGAAAAAATTGATTTAGATAAAACTCTTTCAGAATATAAAGAATATGCAAAAATTTTAAAACCTTATGTTGCAGATACTATTACTTTAATACATACTGCATTAGATAATGATAAGAAAATTCTTTGTGAAGGTGCACAAGCAAGCCTACTTGATATTGATTTTGGAAGTTATCCTTTTGTTACATCTTCTAATCCATCAATTGGTGGTATTTGTACAGGAAGTGGAATTGGAGCAAAAGATATTGGCGAAGTTTACGGAGTTCTTAAAGCATATTCTTCAAGGGTTGGTAGTGGTCCTTATGTAACAGAGCAAAATAATGAAATTGGTGATTTGATAAGAGAATTAGGTCATGAATATGGAACAACTACAAAAAGACCTAGAAGATGTGGATGGCTTGACCTAGTTGCTTTGAAATATGTTGCTCGTTTAAATGGATTAACTGGTCTTGCAATAAATCACGTTGATACTATTGGAAAATTAGATAAAATTAAATTATGTGTTGCATATAACTATAATGGAAAAGAAACAACTGATTTTTCAACTAATAGTGACTTTTTAAATAATTCAACTGCTGTTTATGAAGAATTTGATGGAAACTTTGGCGATATTAGTAATTGCAAAACATTTGAGGATCTTCCAGAAAATGCAAAAGTTTATTTAAAAAGGATAGAGGAATATACTGGTGTTCCTGTTAAGTTTATAGGTACTGGTGCTGGAAGAGAAGATATGATAATTCGAAATTAGGGATAAAGATTATACATAAACAAAAAATAGTAATGACTGAAAATTCATTACTATTTTTTTATTCACCATTCTATCATCTCTTCACCTACCCAATGCCAGAAGTTTCCTTCTTCTTGTGGTTTCTTTTCTGAGTACCAATACTTTTTTGCATTTGAAAGCGGTTGGTTTGCTCTATCAACTTGAATATTGTTCCATTCCTCAAGACTTGCTCCACCGTAATAGACTTTTTTCAATCCAGAGTTATAAAAAGCCTCTCCTTCAATACGAGTAACAGATTTTGGAATATATATATTCTCTAGCTTAGCACATCCATAAACAAACCCACCTGGGATGTAGGAAATCGAGTCATTTAAGCACACAGTAATAAGAGAATTGCAGCCATTGAAAATCCTGCTTCCAAACGAACTAATCGAGGGCGGGATGGTAATGGAAACTAATCCTGATGTTTGAAAAGCACTGTCCTCTAAGCAAGTTACTGAGGAAGGAAGAACAACCCTCTTTAAGTTTGTACAGTCACGCACAAACAAACTTTTAATACTCAAAAGTCCATCGTTTAAATAAAGATTTTCTAGTGAACTAGCGCCTAAAAATGAACGAACGGCAGTTGTTGTTATATTTACATCAAAGAACGCAGTTATTATATTTTCTCTATAAGGTTTGGCCTTGCCCCAATTATAATAATCTACACACTGCTTAGTAAAATAAACATATTTTCCTTCGTTTAATAAATCATCGTATATATCACCATATTTATCACTTGTTACTATTTCTCCACCTATTGATACTATTCTATGCTCATTATTATCTATTACTATTGGGTGCTCTTTATACCAAAATGCTACTGCATCTGCTACTTTGTATTCTATTATTTTGTCTTCTTCTATTCCTAAGTCTTCCATAAAGTATTCTTTTAATGTTTTTTTATTTTTCTTGTTTTGATTATATAATGTATAACTTGTTTCTACTTCTTCTTTCAATGCTTCAATATTATATTTCTTTGTTGCTTGTTTTGTTGTTCCAAACAATCCTCCATGTAATGCTTGGCTTACTGTTACTCCTACTAGTATTAGCATTATTACTATTGTTACTACTAATGCTACTAAAGTTATTCCTCTTTTTGATTTTAATTCTTCTTTTGGCATTTATTTTTGCTCCCTTCTTTTGTTTTTTACTTGTTATGTTTATTATAATTTATACATTTTCATTTTGCAATAGCTTTTTTGCTTTTCTTGATTTTTTGTCACACTTTTTATTTATTTGAATATCATATGTTATTAATACATATATTTTAATAGGGTAATATTGTTCCTAGAATGGAGGTTTTATGAATAATAATAATTTAGATATGGCAAAAATGATGGAGATGCTTTCTAAAATGGATAAAAAAGATTTAGAAGCAGGAATTGCAAAGGCTAATCATATTTTGCAAACAAAGAGTAAAGATGAGATTTTAAGAGAATTGAATAAAAATAAATAAGGAGATTGATTGTTTTGAATAATGAAGATATGTCAGATGTTTTTAATAAATTAAATAATATTGCCGGTCAAAATAATATTTCGCCTGATATGGTAAATAATTTATTTAATATGCTTAATAATTCAAATAATGACAATAAGGCAAATTCTACTAATAATACTTCTGACACTTCTTCTAATAATTCTAGCAATAACGATTATAAAAATTTTGCTGATTTTGCTCAAAATCAAAATAATCCTTTTGGAAATAATGGCATTGACTTTGAAACTATTATGAAAATGAAAACTATTATTGATAAAATGAATATAAAAGATGATCCACGTTCTAATTTGCTACAATCTCTAAAACCATATTTAAAAGATAGTAGAAAGTCTAAAGTGGATCAATACATACAACTTATGAATATGAGCAAAGTTATGGATGTTTTTTCTTCTATGGGTGGTGACCAAAAGAAGTGATAGATAATAATTGTTTTGAAATTTTTGGCATTACACTTTACTTTGATGATCTTCTTTTAATATGTCTTTTACTTTTTTTGTATAATGAGGGTGTAAAAGACCAATTATTATTTATGTCTTTAATTTTGTTATTACTTTCATAAATCGTAATTTGTTAAAAAATAAATGCAATATAAATATAATATCTGTTAGCATCTATTATATATTTATATTGCATTCTTCTAAAACAATTGTATAAATTACAATTTACTCTAAAATAATTTCATTATTTTCATTAACAGCTGCATATTTATATTGTTCTTCGCTGTCTTTTTCTATTTCTTTTACTATATTTGCGATTCTTAATTGTGGACAATCTATTCCGTTTGTTGCAATTATTGCTTTTGTATTTCCTTTTGCTCCAGCGTGTGCTAAACCTCTTAATGTTCCTAGAACAACAATATTTTCACCTGCAACTGCTTCTGCTCCACCATTTACATCACCTAAAATTACGATACTTCCTTCGTATTCAATTCGTTGTCCAGACCTTAGGCTTCCTTTATAGTATTTAGTGTCTGATGTATCGATATTTTTTTCAAATACTTTTTTTATTCCATGAAGGCCTAAATCTTTTGGGCTATCAAATGTAACTTCTACATCAATTTCATTTGTTATTATTTTTTTAACTTCATCAATTTCCTTGTTTTTTAGTATTTTACCTGTTACACATATTGGTGTTTTTTCTGTTTTATATAGTTTTTTTAATGCTGGTATTTTTTTGTTTAAACATTCAATTGTTTCATCATGTGTTGCTTTTTCACTTATCCTTATAATTATTTCATCCTTTTTCATACTAATTCCTACTGGGTTTCTCATATTATTCCTCCTTTAATTTTGTTGTTCAGTATATGGTTTTGCTGTTACATCTTCTTTAATATCTTCTTTTAGCTTAAAG
>CANQZZ010000061.1 GCA_947628465.1 uncultured Clostridia bacterium | reverse complement strand
AAGAGATTCCGTCTGCAGCTCTAATACTACCATTATTATATGTTTTTACAACATTATCTAATTCAATATAACTCATTATTTTATCTCCTTTGACTGTTTATTATATCACAAATCATGTTATTAAACAAATTTCATTTATATCAATTATATTAATTAAATATAAATAATAGAAGTGCTGGAAAATTTACTTTTAGATATAGACTTTTTTTTAGATATAATATAAAATATCTAAAGATTTAATTTTAAAGGAGTTGCTTATGGTTAGTAAAGTATTGCTTAAATATTTATTAGTTTTTTTTGTATCTATGGTACCACTTATTGAGCTAAGAGGTGCTGTACCAATAGGTATTAGTCCGCTTCTTGGAGATTCCATCCCTCTTATTCCACTATATATTATTTGCATTTTAGGTAATATGCTTCCTGTACCTTTTATTTTCTTTTTTGCTAGAAAACTTTTGGTATGGGGATCTGATAAAAAAGTGATTGGTAAGTTTTTTAAGTTCTGCTTAGAAAAAGGAGAAAAAGCAGGAAAGTCTATGCAGTCTAAAGCAGGTCAAGGATTATATGTTGCATTATTCTTATTTGTTGGAATTCCGCTTCCTCGGTACAGGTGCTTGGACTGGTACTCTTGCTGCGAGTCTTTTAGATATGGACTTTAAGAAAAGCGTTTTAGCTATTATTGCAGGAGTTGTTTTAGCTGGTATTATAATGGGGCTTGCTTCATTTGGAGTATTTGGCGCATTTGGCGCTATTTTTAGCTAATGGATTAAAAAATATATAATAACAAAAAAAGGAATCTGTTTTTATGATGTCTACTCTGTTTTGAGTCTACTTCATTTAGATTCCTTTTTCTATTATTATATTCTTATATTTTCTTTTTTAAGTAATTCTTCTATTCTACTATTATTCTGCTTTCCTACTTTTCTACTCTTCTATTTCTGGCACATCTTCTTTAATTGCCTTCTTTTTTATTCTATATTCTATAAAGTCATTAATTAATATTTTTATAAGTGCCATTATAGGTACTGCTAAGAACATACCTAGAACTCCATAATATGCTCCAAATACTGTTACTGCAAATACTACAAGTAATGGACTTAATTTTAATGCATTTCCTATTATTTTTGGATTTATAATATTTGCATCTAATTGTTGAAGTATTATTACAACTACTAACATCCAAATTGCCTTTGTAAATCCTCCTGTGAATACTGTTATTATTGTTGCTATTGTTATTGCAATTATTGCTCCGAAATATGGTATTATATTAAATAGTCCTATCATGAATCCAAGTAATACCCAATATTTTATTCCTAATATCCACATTGCAATTGAAGTAATTATTCCTACTATAATACCATCAATTACTTGACTTGATATAAATTTAAAGAATATATCATTTGCCTTCATAAAATAATTGTCTATTGCGTCTGCTGTTTCTTTTTTGAAGATAGCTGTTATTAATCTTCTAATAAAATTTAAAATTTCTTTTCTTTCTAATAGTATATATACAGATACAATTATTGATACAAATGTACTAAATATAGTGCTTGCTACTCCTACAACGCCTTTAATATAGTCTGATACATTATTTACATTTACTAATTTTGTTATATCAATCGATTGTAAATCTGAAATTATTTTTTGTGCGCTTTCCCTTTTTATTAATGAATCTTCTGGCATATTATTAATAAAGTTAGTTGCATTTTGATAATATCCGGGGTAAATTATTTGCTAAATCTACTATACTTTTTGAAAGTGCTGGAATTAGAATATTTATAATTATTACTAAAACTATTACTGCTAAAATATATACTGAAATTACAGCTAATCCTCTTGCCCTTTTTTGAATAAACTTAAATTTTACCTTTTTATATGCTTGTTCAATCTTCCTACATGGTATGTAGAATATGTATGATAATAATATTCCAATAATAAATGGCATTAATATTGATACTAATTTTCCTATCCCTACTGATATGTCATTTAAATTGTCTAATGTTTTATAAACAAATATAACTGCTATTGCAAATACAAACCAATATAGCCATTTGGTCCAATTCTTTTTTCCTTTCATAACTTTATTCTTTTACCTCCAATCCTACCGGGCAATGGTCACTGCCCATTATTTCTGAATATATATATGCATCTTTTATTTTGTCTTTTATTCTATCTGATACAAGGAAATAGTCTATACGCCATCCAGCATTGTTTGCTCTTGCGTTGAACATATATGACCACCAAGTATAGCATCCTTCTTTATCAGGATACACACTTCTAAATGTATCTGTAAATCCTAATTTTAAAAGTATATCTATTTTTCCTCTTTCTTCATCGGTAAATCCTGCATTTTTTCTGTTAGATTTTGGATTTTTTAGGTCTATTTCATTATGAGCTACATTTAAATCCCCACATATTATAACTGGTTTCTTCTTGTCCAATTTTTTTAGATATTTATTAAACTCATCTTCCCAAACCATTCTGTATTCAAGCCTTGCAAGGTCTCTTCCTGAATTTGGTGTGTAACAATTTACCATATAAAATTCAGCAAATTCTAATGTAATTACTCTTCCTTCTTTATCATGTTCTTCTACACCTATTCCATAACTAACATTTAAAGGCTCTTTTTTTGTGAATATTGCTGTTCCTGAATAGCCTTTCCTTTCGGCATAGTTGTAATATTCGTAATATCCGCTCTAAGTCTAATTCAATTTGTCCTTCTTGCATTTTTGTTTCTTGAATACAAAATATGTCTGCATCTAGACTTTTAAAAATGTCAATAAAGCCTTTTTTATATATTGCTCTTAGTCCATTTACATTCCAAGATATTAATTTCATTATTTTCCCCTCTAATTTTCTTTATATATTCCTAGTTTTACTAATGCTCTATAAATTTTAGTTCCAAATGGTATCATAAATATATCCTCTTTGGTTAAAATTTTCATAAGTAATACTATTATTAGATATGATAATACTCCTATTACAATTGATGTTATTGTTGAAATAGTGTTTCCTGTTATATTTATCATTAGGCTATATGCAAAGTACACTATTACTCCCATTATTGCAGATGCAAGTATTGGCTTAAATATATGATTTTTAAAGCTGATTTTTAATTTTATTTCTTTATTTAAGTAATACATACATATTGCAAATAATATTATCTGACATACAATTGAGCTATATACTGCACCCAATATGTTTATATTTGGATTGCTGATTAATATAACATTCATTACAAGTTTTACAACAGCACCTATTCCTAATGCAATTGCTGGTATATACACTTTTCCAAAGCCATATAAGCCTCCTTCTATGACATAGTTTATTGACACAAATATCATAGTTATTGTACTTAGCATTAATATATTTGCCCCACTAGATGCTTGTGGATATATTAACTGTAAAATAGGCTTTGCAAGTGCTATTAATCCTGCTGTACATGGCATTATTATTAATATTGATGCAAAAAATGAAAATGTAAGTCTTTTATTTACTGTATTAAAATCTTTTTGTGAGATTGCAGACGAAATTACAGGAACTAAAGCTGTACAAAATGCTCCTGTTATTGCAAGTGGCAAGTGAATTATTGTTACAACTTTTGAAAGTATCCCTGATAACTCCATTGCTTTTGCTTCTAAGTCCGCTTTTGCACTAATTATTCCTGAAAATGCTGTTTGTATACAATTACTAATTGTAACTGTATCTATCATACTATTTACAACTGATATTAATGAACCTAATGTCATTGGTATTGATATTGCAAATATTGTTTTTATAAGTTTTCCTGTTGTTTTATCTTCTTGCATAACTGTTTGGGCTTCGCAATCTTGCATAATGCCTTTCTTTCTTCTTCTATAGAAGATATATAAATATGTGAATGAAATTAATATTGCAAGTGTTGTTGATACATTTCCTCCTGCTGCCATTATTGCTGGGTCTTTTCCAACTAATGCATATACAAATGTTATTGTAAGTACGCAGTTGAAGAATTGTTCTAATGTTTGTGATACGCTTGTTGCCTTTTGACTACCAAGTCCTGCAAAGTATCCTCTTATAACAGAAGATGATGCAACAAACATTATTGCTGGTGCAAGTACCATTAATACGTACTTTATATCTGGTACATTTAAAATTTTTCTTGAGATAAAATCTGCTCCAAAGAATAATGCAAGTGAAAATACTGCTCCAATTGTAGTAAATATTTTTAAAGATGTTTTAAATATTCTATATCCACCTTTATGGTCACCTATTGCAACTCTTTCTGATACTAATTTAGATATTACTGTAGGAATACCAACTGATGATAGTGTTAGCAATAATGAATATACAGTATATCCTGCATCATAATATCCGTTTCCAACATCTCCAAAGCCTTCAACATTTATGATTACAAGCCTATATACAAAACCTAATACTTTTATTAAAATTTGTGCAATCATAAGCATTGCAACATTTTTCATAAAAGAGGTTCCTTTTTCTTTTCTTATTTTCTCTTGTGCGTCCATCAAGTACCTTCCTTATTATTATTAATAGAATATTTATATCATATCCATAAGTTTTTTACAATGGGATAATAAAAATTAGGGGCTATTTCTAACCCCCAATTTTCGTATATATACTAATTTAATACTTCTACATTTAAATATCTTACACCCCAAGCTAATGCTTCTGCGTGTGTATTAACATATAAGTCTATTCTATTTCCTTGTATTGCTCCGCCTCTATCTTCTACTGTGTATGTTTTACCATTCATTACGATTTTAGTTCCAAACGCGAATGTAGATGGCGCAGCTACTGTATGATTTGCTGTTGCTTTTCTTCCTGATGCTGTTATACCATTTGTTTTTCCGCAACATCTTGCGCAAGGACAATATGCTGTTACTTTGTATACTCCTGATGATGCTGTTGTTACTGTTGATCCTCTGTATGAAGATCTTGATGTAACCTTCGTTTGAATTTGAACTATTTTATCTACTGGTTCTTTAATTACTTTTGATGATAGTTCTATTCTTTCAATTTCAACATTATCCTTGTATCTTACTTTATATGTTACTTCTCTAATACCGTTTTTTCCGGCTTGTATTACTTTATTTGTTGTCTCACTTCCGTTAGAAACATCTTTTGTAATTGTTTTAAATGGAATTTCTTCTTGCACTTTTATAATTTCTTCTGTGATATTAGAATAGCCCTCTGCAATTTCCTTTATGTTACTGTCTAATTCTTCTTCAGATACTTCTGCAATTTTTGTAGGCTCATTTCCTTCTTTAGTAATTATAATCGTGTTAGTTTCTGTAATATTTTCATCTCTGCTTGGTACTACAACTTCATCTTGTGATATCATTATGTGATTTTCTTCTAATATTTCAGATACTTTTACCTTTGATGTAAACACTGTAATTTCATGGTTGTTTGAAAACTTAATTGTTACACTATTAAGTTTTGCTTTGCCTGCAAGTACTGATATTCCTAACATTAACATGAAAATTATACCTATTGCTATGACTTTTCTGTAAGACACCCTTAAACTTTTTGTCTTATTCATAATTTCCTCCTTAAAGTCATCATTTGCATTATACTATTAATTGAATTTTTTGTCAAATATGGAATGATTTTCTTTTATACTTTATTATATGCCTGCTTGTACCAAAATATACCTATTTTGAAGTACTATATTTAATTTATTTTTTTAAAATTTTTTTATTTTCTAATAATTTTTTATAAATAATTTTTTAACTTGATGATTTTTTTAATTTTATTGATATGTTTTTTTTTGTGTGGTATAATAACTTCATAAAATATAAAAATAGGAGGTTTCATTATGTGGATAGTAATCGCAATTATTGTTGTATTAGTTGTATTTGTAATTGGTTTATATAATAGTTTAGTTAGAGCAAGACAAAAAGTAAAAAATTCTTGGAGTCAAATTGATGTTCAATTACAAAGAAGATTTGATTTAATTCCAAATTTAATCGAAACAGTAAAAGGATATATGCAACATGAAAAAGATGTTTTAACAAAAGTTACTGAACTTAGAACATCTTGGGCAAATGCTGGAACTGTTGCTGAAAAAGCAGAACTTGATAATCAATTATCAGGTGCTTTAAAAACTATTATGGCTGTTTCTGAAAATTATCCTGATTTGAAAGCAAATCAAAACTTTTCTGAATTACAACAAGAATTACAAAATACAGAGAATAAAATATCATTTTCAAGACAATTCTATAATGACAGTGTTACAATTTATAACACAAAATTAGAAGTTTTCCCTTCTAATATAATTGCATCAATGTTTGGTTTTAAAGCTGAAGATTTGTTTAAAGCTGAAAGTGATGAAGCTAGAAAAAATGTTAAAGTTGATTTTAACAATTAATTAAGTGAATAGTGAATATCGAGAAAACCCCAGGTAAAAATATCTGGGGTTTTCAATAATTTAAGGAACTCAAATTAATATTTTAATTTTTTTGGCACGTTCTTTAATTGCTCTAATCGGTTATGGTTCTTATTCTATATTAAAAATATTTTTTGCGTTATTGTATGTTTCTTTTGCTACTTGTTCTAAACTGATTTCTTTTACATTTGCTATTTTTTGTGCTATGTATTTTACATTCCTTGAATCGTTTCTTTTTCCTCTTAATGGCTCTGGGCTAAGATATGGCGAGTCTGTTTCTATAAGCATTTTATCTAGTGGTACCATTTTTATTATTTCATCTGCATTCTTTGAATTTTTAAATGTTACTGGTCCTGCAAAAGATATATAAAATCCAAGTTTTAAACCCTCTCTTACTAAATCAATATTTAATGGGCAACAATGAAATATTCCTTTTTTATTACATGTTATTTTGTTTTTTAAAATGTCTAATGTGTCATAAATTGCTTCTCTTGTATGTATAACTATTGGTAATTCTAATTTATTTGCAATTTCTATTTGAGATATAAATATTTCTTTTTGCTTTTCTTTATTTTCGGTGTTCCAATGATAATCAAGTCCAATTTCGCCAATTGCTACTACTTTTTTATTTGATGCAAGATTTTCTATTTCTTTTAAATCCTCTTTTTTAAAATCGTCTATATCATTTGGTGAGATTCCTACAGTTGCATATATATAGTCATAGCTATTTGCTATTTCTATTGCTTTTTTTGAAGATTCTAAACTATACCCTGCATTTACTATTTTAGTAATGTTTTCTTCATATATGCTTTTTATTAATTCATTTCTATCTTCATCAAATTTTTCATCGTTATAATGTGCATGTGAATCAAAAAATTCCATTTCTACCTCTATTCTTCTATCATTGCAACTACTGTTGCTACAGCATATTCTTTGCAATGTGATATTGAAATATCAATACTTATTAATTTGTCAAGCTTTATATTTAAAAAGTTTATTTTAGGATTTCCATTTTCATCATTAATAACTTCTGCATCATGCCAAGATATATCAAATTTGTTTTTTAGTATTGGTGATACTGCTTTAAAAATAGCTTCTTTTGCTGCAAATCTACCTGCGTAATGATTATATTTTGCGTTTTTCTTACTTTCACAATATTGTATTTCATTTGGAGTAAATATTGTATTTGTAAATGATTCTTTAAATTTTTCTATTGATTCTCTTATTCTTTTTATTTCTATAATATCTGTTCCGCAAGATATTTTCATTGTGCTCCTCCTAATTTACCATAATTTCATCATTGCTATAAAATTTATTATATTAAATAGTAAAGATATTATTAAAGCCATCATTATAACTTTATTTGTTTTATTTTCTTTTTCTATATTAAGTTCTTTATAAAGCACCTCATATTTATTTTTTATGCTATCATATATTTTTTGAAGTTCAAAAGTTTCTTTCCACTTATTATAGAATGTAGTTCCAATTGCTGAGTTTGTAATTTCATCTCGCCATATTTCATTTGTAAATTTTGTAAATCTTTGTCTTACTTTTTTTATATCTTTTTTATTTTTAAAATCTCTTTCCATTTTCTTTAAATAAATTCTTTGGTATAGACTTATTATTAATGTATATAGATATTCATTTTCATACTCAAATGGTAACTTTGTATAATT
>CANQZZ010000060.1 GCA_947628465.1 uncultured Clostridia bacterium | reverse complement strand
ATCTTCATCTTTAACATTTACAGATATTTCAGGTATTTTCTTTTTTGAATCAATTGATAAACCATCAAACTTTGGTACATCTTTTAATACATCTACAGTTACTTTATAATTTGTTTTAACTTCTTTTCCGTTATCAAGAACAACTCCAGATATGACAATATCCTGAAGTCCAGCCTTTTGTGGTGCAGGTATAGTTACTCTATAATTATTTCCTTTAACTTTTTCTAAAGGATATTTTTTTCCATCTATTATTACAAATTTAGCATTTGTATATGGTTTTATATCTATATTTAAATCTAAAGTAATATCTTCTCCCTTTTTAGGAATCAAATTACTAACTGAAGAATTTCCATATGATAATTCATAATTTGGTTTTTCTTGTGATTGTTCACCCTCACTTTCTTCTGGTTCATGTGGCGTAATATCTACTGTGTAATCATCGTTTGTAACTCTATCTGTTACTTGTGCTACATCTGTTATTGTTACTCTTCCATCGTTATTTACGTCATAATCATTTTCATCTTGAGAGTTCTCTATTTCAAGTATATAGTCTATTATATCTGTTGCATCATCATAGTTTACTTCTCCATCGTTATTTACATCTATACTTTTTGTAGTGAAAATTATAATTGTAAGAACTAATAATATTATTGTTGATATTATTGCAATAGCAGTAATAATAAATTTTTTTCTATAAGAATCTTCTTTTGCTAATTTTAAATAGTAATATATTAAAGAAATAATAATAGCAAGCATTAACATAATTGTTAATACTCCTATTGCTGTTGGGAATTCTCTTTTTGCTCCAATTATATTGCTTTCTTCTGATGGTATTTCTACCTTATTAGTTGGAATGCTTTCTCCTTCATTTAGCCCATCTTTTAATACTAAAACTTCTATACTGCTTCCTTCAATAGAAATATCTTTTTTACCATCAGATGCTGTTATATTGTTTATAGTAATTGCTGTTTTTCCAGCTTGTGCATCTTCTTTTACTTTAAGCTTTAATTCCAAAAGCTTTTCGCTGTTTTCTCCTTTTTTATTTATTAAAGCGAATTTATTGTTTTCTTTGTTATATTGTATATCTGACCAGTTATCTTGTTCTGCAAAGTCCTCTTTTTCGATAACCTCAAAAACATTTTTATCATAGCTTAGCTTCGCGGTGTAAGCATGTAAATCCTTATATTTTGAATCTACATCAATAGAAACAACTATGTTTTCTCCTAATTTAACTTCATCTTGGCTAACATTTAGCATCAATTTATCATTTGCATTTACATTTACTGAAAAAGTAAATGTTATAAATATTGTTAATAATATCACTGCGCATGTTAATATTTTTTTCATACTAAATTTCCCCTTTTTATTACAAGATTATCCTATACTATTTTACTAAAAATTTCCCCAAAAGTCAACGATTTTCGGCATTTGCATTAAAAAAAGTTAGCCTAGTTTTTTTAAGCTAACTTTTGTGTTTTTAAAATTTATATTGGTTTCTATCATCTCTTTCATCAAATTCTCTATCGTAGTCTTTATTTTTATAAAACCAATCTGTTTTTTTATTTATTGCAACTCCTGTTCTGTCTTTGTTTATGAATATATCTATTACTGTTAAAAGTGGAATTAATACTCCTAAAAAAGAAACAAATAATGATAAATAGCCTGATGCTATAGCTTGTCCTTGTATTAGTCCTTTTATCCCTTCATATAAGTCTGTTCCAAAGTATATTCCATAACATGCAAAATATATTAGGGCTCCTATAATATTTCTTTTTATAATAAATACTATGCATATTAGAGTAACAAATAATAATATTATTTCTGCCTCAAAATTTAATGGAACTATTGGAAAATCTACATTTAGTGAAAAAGTAATTGCAACTATTACTCTAACTAGCCAAAACATTCCAGCAAACATCGTAATTAAATAACTAAACATGCTTGTCATAAGTATCTCTCCTTTTTCATTTTATTTTTTATAAAATTATTTTATCATAAACATTGTTAAATTACTACATCCCTTTTTAGTAATTTATTTTTTATTACTCCTAAGCCTATAAATTCCTTATTGTTATATATTCTATAAAGTCCATTTTCTAAGTCAAAAGTTAATTGTACTCCATTTAAAAATAATTCTAATTTTCTATCATTTAAATCAATTTTTGCTTCGTTTTTAAAAATACTTTCTATAGATATTATTTTATTCGTAATGTCTAAAGTATCTATATCTTCCAAATTTATTGCTTCATTTATATCTAATTTGTTTACTTTAGTTCTTACTAATTCTTTCATAAATCCAATAGTACCTAAAGTTTTAGCAATATCTTCACATAGACTTCTTATATATGTTCCGCTTGAGCACTCAACTTCAAATATTATTTCATTGTTTTCATATTTTTTTAATTTAATATTATATATTTCAATTTCTCTTGGCTCTATATCAAGCTTTTTGCCTTGTCTTGCATATTCATATAGCTTTTTTCCATCGACCTTTATTGCCGAATACATTGGTGGAATTTGTTTTTGCTTGCCCATAAATTTTTTAAAAGTTCTATTTATTTCTTCGTCATCAAGCTTTTTAATGTTATTATCTATTTCTATGACATTGCCATCTGCGTCACCTGTATCTGTTTTTTTACCTAGGGCAATTGTTGCAATATATGTTTTTTCATGTTCTATTAAATATTTTGAAATTTTAGTTGCCTTTCCTACCAATATTGGCAAAACACCGGTAGCATTAGGATCTAATGTTCCGGTGTGTCCTACTTTTTTTGTATTCAATTTTTTTCTTATTATATTTACTATATCATGTGATGTATAGCCTTTTGGCTTGTTTATTATAATTAGTCCGTCCATTTTTACCTCAAATATTTTTTACATTCCTCTATTATTTTTGTTTTTGCTTGCTCAAATGGAAGATTTATTGTTCCGCCTGCTGCTCTTGCATGTCCTCCTCCTCCGAACATTAAGCATATATCTGATACATTTACATATTCATTAGAGCGAAGTGATATTTTATATCCATTAGTAGTTTCTCTTAAAAAGATTGAAACTTCTACTCCTTCTATATCTCTTCCCATTTCTACTATTCCATCATGGTCATTAGTTTCTGCTCCTAAAGATTCTTCATCTTCTTTTGTTATATATGTAAATGTCAACTTTCCATCTTCTAAAAATTCTAATCTATTAATTGCTATTTGCATAAGTTTAAATCTTGTTTTAGATACTGTTTGTAATACTTTTTTATATACATCAGAAACGTTTACGCCCCTATTTGAAAGCTCTGCTACAAATTCAAAGGTTTCTGCTGTTACTCCTTTGTATTTAAATCCCCCTGTATCTGTAATTATTCCTGCAAGAAGGCATGTTCCTATTTCTTTATCTATAATTACTCCTAATGCTTCTAAAACTATTACAAGTATTTGGCAACAAGCAGGTGCTGTAGGATTAACAAAGTTATAGTCTGCAAACATTGTATTAGAACTATGATGATCTATTGATATTTTAACATTTGCATCTTCAAAATATTTTGCAAATCCATTTAATCTTTTTATATCTCCTGCATCTAATGATATTGCTAAATCATATGTTTCGTTTCTTCCTTCTTTTTTAATTTCATTACTATTAGGTAGAAATTCAAAAGTTCTAGAAAACTCTGGTATTACAACATCAACATCTTTACCTAATTGTTTTAAGCCTGTATATAAAGCTAAACTGCTACCAATTGCATCACCATCTGGTATTTCATGAGTAAGTATTACTATACTCTTCGCTTTATCTATTTCATCTACAATATTATCTAAAGTCATTATTTATCTCCTTTAATATCTTTCATTATATCTTTTAAAATTGTGTCTATTCTCTCCCCATATTGCATTGAATCATCTAATTCAAATACTAATTCAGGTGTAACTCTTAAATTCACTTTTTCAGCTATTCTACTTCTTATAAACCCAGAAGAAGATTTTAGCCCTGCCAATGTTTGTTTTACATTTCTAGAATTAATTATGCTAACAGCTACTCTTGCATACCTTAAATCTGGAGAAATTTTAACACTTGTTACACTAATCATGCCTGTTACATTTGAATTAGTAACTTCATAATTAATTATATTACTAATTTCTCTTTTTAATTCTTCATTTATTCGATTAAGTCTGTTATTTCCGTTTTGTCTTTTCATTCTATCTCCTTTATTGTTTTACTTGTTCCATGATGTAAGCCTCGATAATATCTCCCTCTTTAATATCATTATAGTCTTCTATTTGAATACCACACTCATAGCCTGATGCTACTTCTTTTGCATCGTCTTTCATTCTCTTTAATGATATTAATTTACCATCATGTATTACAACATTATCTCTTAATACTCTTACACCAGCATTTCTTGCAACTTTTCCATTTGTTACATAGCATCCTGCAATTGTACCAACATCAGAAATTTTAAATGTTTGTCTTACTTCTGCATTACCTATTACTACTTCTTTAAATACTGGGTCAAGCATTCCTTTCATTGCAGCTTCTACATCTTCAATTGCATTATATATTACAGAATATGCTTTTATTTCAACTTCTGATTTTTCTGCCATATCTTTTGCAATTGGCTCTGGTCTTACATTAAATCCAATGATTATAGCATTTGAAACATTTGCAAGTGTAACATCACTTTCTGTTATTGCACCTACATTTGCATGTATTACTTTGACTTTTACTTCATCATTAGATAATTTTTCTAATGATTGTTTTACAGCTTCAACAGAACCTTGAACATCTGCTTTTACTATAATATTTAATTGTTTTAAGTTTCCTTTTTCTATTTGGCTAAATAAATCATCTAATGTAACTTTTGTATTGCTATTCAAAGCTTTATCTCTTGCTCTACGTTTTCTTGTTTCCATTAAGTGTTTAGCAGTTTTTTCATCTTTTACTTCATAGAATGTGTCTCCTGCTTCTGGAACTTCTGCAAGACCTGTTATTTCAACTGGTGTTGATGGTCCTGCTTTCTTAACTTTTTTACCTTTATCGTTTGTCATTGTTCTTATTCTACCAATTACAGAACCAACTAATATTGTATCTCCAACATCTAATGTACCACGTTGTACAAGCATTGTTGCTACTGGTCCTTTTGCTTTATCTAATTTTGCTTCGATAACAACACCTTTTGCCTGTTTATTAGGATTTGCTTTTAGTTCTTTCATGTCAGCTACTAATAATACCATTTCTAGTAAGTTATCTATGTTTATTCTTTTCTTTGCTGAAATTGGCACAAATATTGTGTCTCCTCCCCATTCTTCAGAAACTAAATCATATTCAGCAAGTTCTTGTTTAACTTTATCAGGATTTGCTCCTTCTACATCTATTTTGTTAATTGCAACAATTATTGGTATTCCTGCAGCTTTAGCATGGTTTATAGCTTCTATTGTCTGAGGCATAACTCCATCATTTGCAGCAACTACAAGTATTGCTATATCTGTTATTTGCGCACCTCTTGCTCTCATTGCTGTAAATGCTTCATGTCCTGGTGTGTCTAAGAAAGTAATTTCTCTTCCATTAACTTCTACCATATATGCACCAATTGCTTGAGTAATTCCTCCTGCTTCGCCTGCTATTACATTTGTTTCCCTTACTGCATCTAAAAGAGATGTTTTACCATGGTCAACGTGTCCCATAACAACAATTACTGGTGGTCTTGGTTTTAAATCTTCTTCTTTATCTTCACTATCATCAAATAGTATGTCTTCATCTGTAACAACTTCTTTTTTATGTGCTGTTACACCAAATTCCTGTGCTACTAAAAATGCAGTATCAAAATCTAATTCATTATTTATTGTTGCAAAAATTCCATATCCTAATAATTTTTTTATAATTTCACTACTTGTCTTTTTAAGTTCTGTACTTAAATCTTTTACTGTAATTGTTTCTGGTATTGTAATATCTGTTAAATCAAATATTTTTTGTTTTACTCTATTTTCATTTTGTGCAAGTTTCTTTTTACTTCTTCTTCCTCTTGTTGTAGTTAAGTCATAATAATCAAGCATTGAACCTTCATCAAACATATTTGATAATCTGTTCTCTTGTTTTAAATCTTTTAATTTGTGGCTACTTATTTCTTCATATTCGCCTCTTCTTGATCTAGAAGGTTTTTTGTTTGTTCTTTCTTCATATCTGTTATTTTTTTGTTTGTCAATTGATTTGTTTGAATATTCTCTTACATTTTCCTTTTCTCCCAAATCTGCTGACATAATGTTTTTGATATTTTTTTCAATTCCTTTTTCATCAAGAGGTCTTCTTCCATAATTAGACTGCCCTCTATTATTCCTATTAAATGGTCTATTATTATTTTGCCCATTTCTATTAAAAGGCCTATTTTCATTATTGTTTTGAAAATCCCTATTATATGGTCTGTTTGAATTGTTGTAATTATTATATTGCCTATTGTTATTTCCTTCTCTATTATTAAATTGCCTATTTGCATTGTATGGTCTGTTTTGATTAGAATTAGTAATATTATTGTTTCTTCTTTCTTGTGGTGTTACTTCTTGTTCTGTACTTGATTTTTCTTTATTATCTACTACTTCTGTTTTTGGTGTTTCTTTAATTTCTGTTTTAGGTTCTTCTTGCTTTGTAGGTTTCTTTCCAAATAATTCACTTACTGTAAGAGGTTTATTAGGTTTATTTCTATAAACTATGTTATAGTCTGTTTTTCTTTCTCTTTCAATAAATCCAACATTTCTGTTAGGTTTATTTTCAACCTTTTTTTCTTCTTTTAGTTTATTTTCTTCATCATTAGATACAATTACTGCTCTCCTAATGATTACTGGTTCTTCTTTTTTCTCTTTCACTTCTTTTTTAACCCCTGAAAATTTTGCTTCTAATTTTTTTGCATCAGATTCATCAACACTACTCATGTGTGATTTTACATCTAATCCTAATTCAATTGCTTTTTCTAAAACCTCTTTGCTATTTACACCAATTTTTTTTGCTATTTCGTGTATTTTTGTTTTAGCCAATAATATCACCCCCGCAAATCATTCTTCCATTTAGTATTTTGTTTGTTTTACTTATCAATAATTACACCCCTCAAATTTTTATAAATATCTTCATCTATTTTTTTATCAAAAACTTTTTCTAATCTTTTTGATTTTATGACTTTTTCCAAACACTCTACATTATCACATATATATGCACCTCTGCCAGATAACTTTCCGGTTTTGTCTATTGAAATATTTCCTTCTTTGTTCATGACAATTCTTATAAGAGTGTTTTTATCTTTTTTTGTATTGCAACCCATGCACATTCTTTGTACAACTTTTTTCATATTATTCATTTCCTTCTATATTTTCTTCTGTTTCATTTACTTCTTCAACTACTTCTTCATTTTCTTCAGCATTTTCATTTTCTTGTTTTTCTAATATTTCTCTAAATTGAGATTCACTCTTTATATCTATCTTCCAATTTGTTAGTCTTGCTGCTAATCTTGCATTTTGTCCTGCTTTTCCTATTGCTAAAGATAATTGGTCATCTGGAACTATAACTTGTGCAAATTTTTCATCTTCCTTTATATCTACTGCCATTACTTGTGCTGGAAGTAATGCTGCCGAAATAAATATTGCTGGGTCTTCATTCCATTCTATAACATCTATTTTTTCACCTTTTAGTTCGTTTATGATGTTTTGAATTCTAATTCCTTTTTGTCCTACACATGATCCTACTGGGTCTATATTTTCATTTGTAGAGTATACAGCAACTTTGCTTCTAGAACCTGCATCTCTTGCTACGCTCTTTATTTCTATTAATCCTTCATATATTTCTGGTATTTCAAATTCAAATAATTTTCTTACAAAGTCAGGATGACTTCTTGAAACTAATACTTGTGGTATACCTTTAATTCCTTTTTCTACACTTACAACATAAGCTCTTATTTTATCATTTACTTTATAGTTTTCTGTAGGTATTTGATCTTTTAAAAGCATTACTCCTTCTAATCTTCCTAAATCTAGGATTACTGCTTTTCCATCTGCTTTTTGTACTATTCCTGATACAATTTCTCCTTTTCTATCATTGTATTCAGTAAATACCATATTTCTTTCTGCTTCTCTTATTTTTTGTACTATTACTTGTTTTGCTGTTTGTGCTGCTATTCT
>CANQZZ010000059.1 GCA_947628465.1 uncultured Clostridia bacterium | reverse complement strand
TTCGAACCCACGGTAGGCTACAAACCTACGCCAATTTTCAAGACTGGTGCCATAAACCAACTCGACCACCTCTCCATTTGTGAGACAATTAATAGTTTAACATGCAAATTATTAATTGTCAAGGTTTAATTACTAGTTTTCTTGATTTATTGCAATTTCAAGGGCTTGTCTTTCTTCTTCTGTCAATTGACTATTTACTTTTCCTTCTTTTACTTGTTTTGCATATATATTAGACATTTCTCTTGAATATATTCCATTTAATAATACTCCATCATTATTACTATTTAATAATGCTAAAGCAAAACTTAAATCGCTTCCTGTGTCTTTAAATGCGTTATATCTAATCATTCCTATTTTCTTTATGCACAAAGAAATATCTTTATCTAATTTATTACAAAATGCTATTATCTCTTCATTTTTATTATCAACTTCTTCTACTTTGTCTATATACTCTCTTAGCATTTTATCTATATTATTTCCATTTCCAAGTCTTTTCATGAATTTTTTGTAATTCCTATTTATTTTATGCAATTTCAATAAATTACAAAAATATAGTATTAAAAGTAAAATATTTATACCAAGAACTAATAGAAGAAAATTATCAGATTTAATAAAATTAATAATAACGTCCATATTCATCCTCCGTTTTTATTTCTTTACTTTACTATTTATTAATAAGATTTAGGATTCTGTCTAAATCTTCATTAGAAGAATATTGTATTATAATCTTTCCACTTCTTTGTTTTGCATCTAATTTTACTTTTGTTCCAAAAAAGTTTCTAAAAGATGTTTCTATTTCCCTATAAATTGGCTGATATCTATCATTTACAACTTTCTTCTTTTTATTTCTAACTTGTTTTTCAGCCTCTCTTACACTATCTCCACTTTCTATCATGTGTACTGCTGCATTATATTGTTTATCTTCATCTTCTACTGCAAGTAAAGCTTTACAATGTCCCTCTGTAAGTTTACCCTCTTTTACTAAATCTATAACCTTTGGTGATAAATTTAAAATTCTTACTGTGTTTGCAAGCCCACTTCTACTAATACCTAATTTATCTGCTAATTTTTGTTGAGTTAAATTATAAGTATCCATTAGCTCCTTTATAGCCATTGCTTTTTCAATTGGATTTAAATCTTGTCTTTGTATATTTTCAATTAAGGCAATTTCACTATTTTTTTGTTTATCATAATCTCTTATTATAGCTGGTATCTCAGTAATTCCAGCTTTTTTAGATGCTCTCCATCTTCTTTCTCCTGCAACAATTTTATAGTAATCATTTTGCTTTGTAACTATAATTGGTTGTATTACGCCATATTCTTTTATTGAATTTGCTAATTCTTCAATTGATTCTTCATCAAAATTTCTCCTTGGTTGATCTTTATTTGGTTCTACATCTATAATTTTTAAGTTTTGTATAACTTCACCATCTTGAGGTTTTTCCTCTTCTATAATATTACTTGATAATAAGGCATCTAAGCCCTTTCCTAATCCTGTCTTTTTTGTCATTTTGTATTTCCTCCTTTTTTTATGTTAATCTTTTATACTTTTCTTTTATTACTTTTTATAATTTCATTTGTTAATTTCTCATAACATCTTGCTCCCTTTGATTTAGGTGCATACACTGTTATTGGCATTCCATAACTTGGTGCTTCACTAAGTTTTACATTCCTTGGAATTATAGTTTTATATACATTATCTTTAAAATATGTTTTTACTTCACTAATTACTTGATTAGAAAGATTTGTTCTTGCATCATTCATCGTAAGCACTACTCCTTCTATATACAAGTTTTTGTTTAATTGCTTCTTTACTAAATTTACTGTATTCATAAGTTGTCCTACACCTTCTAGTGCATAATATTCACATTGTATTGGTATTAATAAAGAATTAGATGCCGTAAATGCATTGATTGTAAGCAATCCCAATGATGGTGGACAATCTATAATTATATAATCAAATTCATCCTCTACCTTCTCTATTTTTTCTTTTAATTTTAGCTCTCTTGACATCATTGGAACTAGTTCTACTTCTGCGCCAGCTAAATTTATATTTGATGGGCATACAGATAAATTCTTTATTGGTGTTTCTACTATTGCTTCTTCCAATTCTACATCATTTATAATTACATCATAAATAGATTTATCTGAATTTTTATCTGTTCCTACTCCACTTGTTGCATTCCCTTGTGGATCTTCATCAATTAATAAAACTTTTTTTCCTTTATTTGCTAAAATTGTGCTTACATTTACTGCTGTTGTAGTCTTTCCTACTCCGCCTTTTTGATTAACTACTGCTATTATTTTACTCAAATTTATCACTCCTGCCTTAAAAAAATTCATTAGCATATTAATAATATAAAATTTAAATTAATATGTCAATGAATTTATATAATATTTTTAATTTTTATTTTTCCTTATTTGCTTTTCTTTTTATATGTTCTTTTTTACTGCCAGTATAATTTCTTCTTCAGTATTATCAAGTGTTCCACGCATTTTGTTGTTTGTGGAACATTTTTAAATTGGTTCTTTTGATGGTGTTCCTGCTTTTCTTGGATATTTATTATTTGTCGCATTTATTTTCTTAATTTGTATTATATTTCTCTTTATATCTGTATTAGGTAAGTTAAAATCTTTCGATTCTTCTAATTCTCCTCCTAATACTTTCATAGCATTTTTGCTGTTTAAAATTTCTTCTTGACTGTTCGAGCCCTTCATACATAAGCATTTCCCATTTATTTTTACAAAAGGCATCAAATATTCTAATAAGATATTTAATGGTGCTACTGCTCTTGCTACTGCTACATCGAATTTTTCTCTATAACTTTTATCTCTTCCAAAATCTTCTGCTCTTCCATGTATTGTTTTTATTTCTTTTAGATTTAATTTTTCTATAACTTCATTTAAGAATTTTATTCTTTTATTTAATGAATCTAAAAGAACTACTTTTGTATTTGGATATGCTATTTTTATTGGTATTCCTGGAAATCCTGCGCCTGTTCCTACATCTATTATATAGTCATTTTCATTTATCTTATTTAATACTGTTAAAGAATCTATAAAATGTTTTATTATAACTTCTTTAGGGTCTGTTATGCCTGTTAAATTCATAAATTTATTCCATTCTAACAAAATGTTCAAATATCCATAAAACTGTTCTAATTGCTCTTCCGATAATTCAATATTTAATTCTTTTAAATTATCTTTCATTATTTCTTTAAATTCTTTTTCTTCCATTTCTTCTCCAATTTATTTTCTTTTTCTTTGTTCCAAATAAATTAGCAATACTGCTATATCTGCAGGTGAAACTCCTGATATTCTAGATGCTTGTCCTATTGATACAGGTCTAAATTTATCTAATTTTTGTCTTGCTTCTAAGCTTATTCCTTTTAAGTTTTTATAATCAATATCTTCTGGAAGCATTTTTGTTTCTAGTTTTTTAAATTTTTCTACTTGTACTAATTGTAGCTTTATATAACCCTCATATTTTACTTGTATTTCTACTTGTTCTGCCTCTTGCCTTGTTAATTTAGGTCTTTCTTTATCTATTTTAGCTAATGCTTTATATGAAAGTTCGCTTCTTTTCAAAAGTTCTATTAATTTAACACCGTGCTGTATAGGTGTTGAATTGTTTTCTTCTAAGAATTTGTTTACTTCTTCTGTAGGTTTTATATTTACATTTTTTAATCTTTCAATTTCATTTTTTATCTTTTCTTTTTTGTTTAAAAATGCTTTATATCTTTCTTCTGAAATTAGCCCTACTTCATAGCCTATAGGGGTTAGCCTTAAATCTGCATTATCTTGCCTTAATAATAATCTATATTCTGCTCTTGAAGTCATCATTCTATATGGCTCATTTGTTCCTTTTGTTACAATATCATCAATTAACACACCGATATATGCATCTGACCTATGCAGAATAATTGGTTCTTTTTGTTCTAACTCTAAGCTTGCATTGATTCCTGCAATTATCCCCTGTGCTGCTGCTTCTTCATATCCAGATGTTCCATTTATTTGTCCTGCCATGAACATACCTTTAATATTTTTTAATTCTAAAGATAACTTTAATTGAGATGGATCTATGCAGTCATATTCTATTGCATAAGCTGGTCTTGTGAATTCTACATGCTCTAAGCCTGGAATCGTTCTATACATTGCTATTTGTACGTCTTCTGGAAGAGAAGAACTCATTCCTTGTACATACATCTCCTCTGTATTTTCTCCCATCGGCTCTATAAATATTTGATGTCTTTTTTTATCACTAAATCTTACAACCTTATCCTCTATTGATGGACAATATCTTGGCCCTGTTCCCTCTATTTGTCCTGCATACAGCGGTGATCTATGTAAGTTTTGTCTTATTATTTCATGTGTTTTTTCATTTGTATATGTTAAATAACAAGGAACTTGATTTATATCTTTTGGCTCATTTTCAAATGAAAATGGAACTATTTCCTCGTCTCCTTCTTGTATCTCCATTTTAGAAAAATCTATTGTTCTTTTATTTACTCTTGCTGGTGTTCCCGTTTTAAACCTAACTAATTTTATTCCTAATTTTTTAAGGCATTCTGATAATTTATTTGCTGGAAATACGCCATCTGGTCCACTTTCAAAGTTTGTTTCTCCTATATATATTTTTCCTTTTAAATATGTTCCTGTTGCAAGTATTACTGCTTTTACATTATATATTGCTCCTATATTTGTCTCTACTGCTTTTACCTTTCCATCTTCAACTTTAATATCAACTATTTCTGCTTGTTTTATTGACAAGTTTTCTTGCTTTTCTAGTGTGTGTTTCATTTCTTGTTGATATTTTTTTCTATCAGCTTGTGCTCTTAAGGAGTATACAGCTGGTCCTTTTGAAGTATTTAGCATCCTTGATTGTATAAATGTTTTATCAATGTTTTTTCCCATTTCGCCACCAAGGGCATCTATTTCTCTTACTAGATGTCCCTTTGATGTTCCACCTATGTTTGGGTTGCATGGCATATTTGCTACACATTCCAAACTTATAGAGAAAAGTAATGTTTTATGTCCTTTTCTGCTACAAGCAAGTGCTGCTTCACATCCTGCGTGTCCTGCTCCAATTACTGCTACATCAAAATCTCCTGCATTATAACTCATCTATTATCCCTTCCTATTTTCCTAAACAAAATTTTGAAAAAATTTCTTTTATAACATCATCACTAACATTCTCGCCTGTTATTTTTCCTAACGATTGCAATGCTTCTTTTATATCTATTGATATTATATCTATTGGCATATCATTTTCTAAAGTTTTCTTAGCTTCTTCTAAATGATTTATAGCTTCCCCTATCAAATTCTTATGTCTTGTATTTGTTATCATAACCTCATTATCAGGCATTATTTGACTTAAGCCAAACATCTTATCAAGTTCGTCATATAAGTCGCTTAAATTTGATTCTGACGCCAAAGAAATTTTTATAATTTTTTTATTTGCTCCTATTATTTCTTTGCAGTTTTCTAAGTTACTTTCTTTTAAATCTGTTTTATTTAATAAAATTATAGCTTTTTTATCTTTTATAAATTCTAAAATTTCCTTATCCTCTTTATTTAACTCTGTTGAATTGTCAAACATAGCAATTATCAAATCGCTATTTTGAGCCACTTTTTTTGATTTATTTATTCCGAATAATTTCTACTTCATTGTCTGCATCTCTTATTCCAGCAGTATCGATAATTTTAAAAGGGATTCCTTTTATACTTACAAATTCTTCTATCGTATCTCTTGTAGTCCCTGCTATATCTGTAACTATTGCCCTATCTTCATTTAAAATAGTATTTAATAAAGATGATTTTCCACTGTTTGGTTTTCCTATTATTGCTACTTTTATTCCCTCTTTTACTATCTTACCGTTTTCAAAAGTTTTGTATAAATTATTTAAGTCACCCTTTATTTCATTTAGCATTGTTCTTGCTTTTTCTTTGCTTACTTCTTCAACATCATACTCTGGATAATCAATAGATGCTTCAATATCAGCTAGCATATTTAATATTTTCTTTTTTATTTTTGTAAGTGCTTTAGATAAGTTTCCCTCTAATTGATTCATTGATGCCTTAAGTTCTTTATCCGTTTTTGCGTTTATAATGTCTATAATAGATTCAACTTGGCTTAAATCAATTCTTCCATTTAAAAAAGCAAGCTTTGTAAATTCCCCAGGTTCTGCAAGTCTTGCGCCGTTTTGCAAGCATATATCTAAAATATTTTTTACAACAATAATTCCTCCATGTGAACTTATTTCACACATATCTTCAGTTGTATAGCTTTTAGGACTTTTAAAATATGATACTAAAACCTCATCAACAACTTTATTGTTTTTCGGATTTATTATATTTCCATATTTTATTGAATATCCTTTTATATTTTCTATTTTTTCCGGGTTTTTAGCTTTAAATATTTTATCTAAAATTTTAAATGAGTCTTTCCCACTCATTCTTACTATTCCTATTCCGCCTATTCCTGGTGCTGTTGATATTGCTACGATTGCTGACATTTTTCTTCCTTTCCTTTTTCTCTTAAAATGTAAGGACATACCTTAGCCTGAATGCATTTTTCATGGATTAAGGTATGTCCCTTCATTTTTTCTTATTTTAATTTTATTACGACTTTTCTATATGGCTCCTCACCTTTACTAAATGTTTCTACTTGACTATGTGTTTGTAGTTTTGTATGAATAATTTTTCTTTCATAAGCAGGCATTGGTTCTAACGTAACTGGTTTTCCTGTTCTTACAACAGTTCTTGCAATTTTTTCTGCTAATTCTTCTATTGTTTGTGCTCTTTTTTCTCTGTATCCAGATACATCTAAGAACACTCTTATTTTTGTTGTTGTTTTTTTATTTGCAATAGAAGATAATATTGTTTGCATTGCATTAATATTTTCTCCTCTAAATCCTATTAAATAACCTACTTTTTCTCCCTCTATGTTAACATATATATCATAATCTTTTACTTCTGATTTATATGTTATACCTTCTGGTAAAAATTTATTTAAAAATGCATTTATTTGTTCTACTGCTGCTTTTATTTCACTTTCATTCTTATTTATTTTTCTTTCTCTAGTTGCTTTTTCTGCCTTTGCATTTTCTTTTAATGTCAATTCTACTTTTACAACTCTTGGAGAAAGTATATTATAAAAACTTCTTTTTTCTTCTTCTATAACTTTTATATCTACCATGTCTTTAGTTGCTCTTAACTTTTTTAATCCTTTTTCAATTGCTTCATTTGTTGTTTTTCCTTCGGAAATTACTGTTTTATCCATTTTACTCCTCCTTATCAGTTTCTAAATATTTATTTACTATTATTCTTTCTGCTATCATCAATATATTATTAACTAACCAATATAAAGCAAGTCCAAGTGGAGCAATTAAAGCTATACTTACAGACATAATAGGCATAAACCATGTCATACTTTTATTCATTTGAGCTGTCATATCTTGCATATTTTGCTCTTTGTCTCTTTCTTGGCTTCCTGCTTCAACACTCTTTATTTCAATTACTTCTTTTGAAGAATTAGTAGTTGCTGAAGTCATTTTCGTAGTTATTTTCATTGATACTATTGTTGTTAATACATAAAGTACTGGTATTATATATACTGTTGGCTCATTCCAATTTTCTTGTGGTACATTGCTTAAATCTAATCCAAAGAAATCCATGTTTATATATAACGGATCTTCTGTTGATTTATTAGTATTAACGTATTTTAATATGCTTATTTGAGGATAATTTCTGCTTAATTTATCCTCTCCTACTTCTTGTCTTATTTCTTCTGCATATTGATTTATAGTATCTGTATCAATTTTTTTCATATATGTAAGCGGACTTCTAACTAGTCCAAACATAGCAAATAACAAAATGATTTGAATAATAGATGTCAAACATCCACTAAAAGGACTTAAATTTTCTCTTTTATATAAATCCATCATTTCTTGATTCATTTTAACTTGATCGTTTTTATACTTTTCTTGTATATCTTTCAATTTTTGTTGAATCTTTGCTGTTTTTTTCATGGTTTTTTGTTGTTTTATTGATAATGGCAATAATATTAATTTCAATAAAACTGAAAGTATAATTATTGCTAAACCATAATTTTTTACTATTTCATAAATAAAATTTAAAATATATCCAAATAAACTAGAAATTGAACTCATAAGAACCTCCATTTTGAGTATTTTAA
>CANQZZ010000058.1 GCA_947628465.1 uncultured Clostridia bacterium | reverse complement strand
ATTTGTATTATCATTGCTGGAAATGTCATGAATGATGATGCAAATATTATTGGCATAACTCCTGCCATTGCAAGTTTTAAAGGAATATGTGTGTTTTGTCCACCATACATTTTTCTTCCTACAACTTTTTTAGCATATTGTACAGGTACTCTTCTTTCAGCTTCTTGTACAAATACAACTGCTGCAACTAAAATAATTGCTCCTATTATTATTCCTAATGATATTAATAGTCCTGTTGTACTAAATCCTGCTGGTGTAAACATTAAATTATACATTGTTGTTACAACTCTAGGAAGTGAAGATATGATACCTATAAAGATAATTATAGAAATACCATTTCCAATACCTCTATTTGTGATTTGTTCTCCAAGCCACATAAGAAGTGCTGTTCCTGCAACTAATGATAGTACTATTAATGCTCCTGTTCCAAATCCAGGATTTATAAATACACCATAAGCTGAATATGTACCGCTATATGACATGTATATTCCTACTGCTTCAACTAATGCTAAAAATAAAGTAAGTATTTTTGTATATCTATTTATTTTTGCTTTTCCTTCTTCTCCACCTTCTTTAATTGCTCTTTCTAAAGAAGGTATTACCATTCCTAATAATTGTACAACTATTGATGCTGTGATATATGGGCTTATTGACATTGCAAATATTGAAAATCTTGAAAAAGCTCCTCCTGATATTAAATCAATTAATCCTGATATACTTCCTGTTACTCCAGAAGTTAAATTACTTAAAGCTACTGTATCTACAGCTGGTACTGTTATATAACATCCTAGTCTGAATAAAACTATTAATAATAATGTATATAACATTCTTTTTCTTACTTCAGGTGTTTTAAAAGCATTTTTTATAGTTTGAAACAACTAAATCACCTCTGCTTTTCCACCAGCTGCTTCAATTTTTTCTTTAGCAGCTTTTGTAAATCTTGTTGCGCTTACTGTTAATTTTTTATCTAAATTACCAGTAGCTATTACAACGATACCATCATTTGCCTTGCTTATTATTCCATCTTTTATTAAGCTTTCTGCTGTAACATTTTCTGATTTACTATTATTAAGCATTGTTAAAGTTACTTCTGTATATTGAGATGCGTGAATATTTTTAAATCCTCTTTTTGGTAGTCTTCTATATAATGGTGTTTGACCACCTTCAAATCCACGTCTTACTCCTCCACCAGATCTTGCCTTTTGTCCTTTATGTCCTCTACCTGATGTTTTTCCAAGTCCAGAACCAATTCCACGTCCAACTCTTCTTCTTGTAACTTTCTCTTGACTTGCTTTTATATTTCCTAATTCCATCTGCTTTCCTCCTTACTAAATTACTTCGTTTACTTTTTTACTTCTTCTTTTAGCAATTTCTTCTGCTGTAGCCATGTTTTCAAGAGCATTCATTGTAGCATATCCTACATTTCTTGGATTATTAGTTCCAATAACTTTTGTTTTTATATCTCTATATCCTGCAAGTTCTAGAACTGGTCTTACGCTACCTCCTGCTATTAATCCAGAACCTTCTGCTCCAGGTTTTAATAGAACACTTGCTGCTCCAAAAGTTCCCACAAATTCGTGTGGTATTGTTGTTCCAACGATTGGAACTTCTATTAAATTCTTTTTAGCATCTTCAATAGCTTTTTTTATTGCATCTGGTACTTCTGCTGCTTTTCCATTTCCTATACCTACATGACCGTTTTCGTCACCAACAACTACTACTGCACTAAATCTGAAATTTCTACCACCTTTAACAACTTTTGCAACTCTGCTAATGGCTACTACTTTTTCTTTTAATTCCATTACTTCGTTTTCCATACTTTTAAAAGTTTCCTCCTTTTTATTTTAACTAGAATTTTAATCCGGCTTCTCTTGCAGATTCTGCAAGCTCTTTTACTATACCATGATAAATATATCCGCCTCTGTCATATACAACACTTTCTATCTTTTTTTCAATTGCTCTTTTTGCAATTAATGTACCTACTTCTTTTGCTGCTTCTTTATTAGATTTTTTTGTTTTTACTTCTTTATCCAAAGTTGAAGCAGAAACAAGTGTTACACCTTTTACATCATCAATTATTTGAGCATATACATTACTATTACTTCTATATATGCATAATCTTGGACATTCTGCTGTACCGCTGATTTTTCTGCGAACTCTTCTATGTCTTCTTTCTCTTTCTAATTTTCTATTTGTTTTAGTAATCATTTAAGAAATTCTCCTTTCTTTATATTTGTAAGGGGACGCATCTTTCTTCCCCGGTCTGTCTTTAAGGATAAGATACATCCCCATACTTTAACAGCTGGTGATGTCAGTTTTCTCTATCCTCTACTCTTATAATTTATTTTATTTACCTGTCTTTCCTTCTTTTCTTCTAATATGCTCTTCAACATATTTAATACCTTTTCCTCTATATACTTCAGGTGGTCTCTTTGTTCTTACTTCTGCTGCTGTTTGACCAACTAATTCTTTATCTACTCCTTTTACTATAATTGTATTTGGATTAGGTACTTCAAAAGTTATTCCTGCAGGTTCATCCATTTTTACAGGATGTGAGTATCCAAGGTTTAAAACTAATGTTTTTCCTTGTTTTGAAGCTCTATAACCAACTCCATTTATTTCTAATTCTTTTGTGTATTCTTTAGAAACACCTTGAATCATGTTGTTTATTAATGTTCTTGTTAAACCATGTAGACTTCTATTTTCTTTTTCGTCATTTGGTCTTGAAACTGTTATAACACCATTTTCTAATTTTACACTCATATTGCTATGCAATTCTTTTTCTAGTGTTCCTTTAGGTCCTTTTACAGTAATTTTTTGGCCGTCTAAATTAACTTCTATTCCTTGTGGTACTGTAATTGGTTTATTTCCTATTCTTGACATCTTTATATCTCCTTTCTAATTTTACCAAATATATGCTAAAACTTCTCCACCTACACCTTGTTTTCTTGCTTCTTTATCAGTCATTATTCCTTTAGATGTAGATATTAATGCTACTCCTAGTCCATTTAAAACCCTTGGAAGTTCATCTTTTGCAGCATATATTCTTAATCCTGGTTTACTTATTCTTTTTAATCCTGAAATTACTTTTTTACCTTTTTCTGTATATTTTAAGCTAATTCTTATAATACCTTGATTATCATTTTCTATTTCTTCATAAGCTTTTATATATCCTTCATTGAATAATATTTCTGCTATTGATTTTTTTATTTTTGAAGCAGGTACATCTACTGTTTTAAACTTAGCACTACTTGCATTTCTTATTCTTGTTAGCATATCTGCTATTGGATCAGTAGTATTCATATTTATTCCTCCTTTTCTTTACTTAAGTGAAGTGAGATGTGAGAAATGAGAAATGTAAAAACTCTCTTTTAAATAATTTTCATAACCATCTAACTTCATCATTATATTTTATTTAAGGTTTAATGTTAGCTCTTTTTTTAAGTTTCTCACCTCTAACATCTCACCTCTCACTTCTATTTTACCAACTTGCTTTTTTAACACCAGGTATCTCACCTTTATGTGCTAATTCTCTAAAGCATATACGGCAAATTCCGTATTTTCTAATATATCCATGTGGTCTACCACATAATTTACATCTATGATATTCTCTTGTTTTGTATTTTTGTTCTTTTTGTTGTTTTATAATCATTGCTTTTTTAGCCATAATTTTTTATTTTCCTCCTTTATTTTATACTCTAAAAGGCATACCTAGTAATGTAAGTAATTCTCTTGCTTCTTCATCGCTTTTTGCTGTTGTTACAAATATGATATCCATACCTCTTAATTTATCGATTTTATCATATTCAATTTCAGGGAATATCAATTGTTCTTTTATTCCTAAAGAATAATTACCTTTTCCATCAAATGAATTTTTAGAAAGTCCTCTAAAATCTCTTACTCTTGGTAATGCTACATTAAATAGCTTGTATGCAAAATCATACATTTTTCCTGATCTTAAAGTAACTTTACAACCAACATTTACACCTTCTCTTAATTTGAAAGCGGCGATTGCTTTTTTTGCCTTTGTTATAATTGGTTTTTGTCCTGTTATTTGAGTTAAATCAGATATTGCATTATCTAAAGTTTTTGGATTGTCTTTTATATCTCCTAAACCAATGTTTATAACTATTTTTTCTAGCTTAGGAACTTGCATAACTGATTTATATTCAAATTTTTTCATTAATGCAGGTACTACTTCTTTTTCATATTGCTCTCTTAATTTTTCCATTAATAGTTTTCTCCTTCCTACCTATTTAATTTTGTTTCCGCATTTTTTACAAACGCGTATTTTTTCTTTTCCTTCTTTTATAATACCTATTCTTGTAGGTTTATTACATTTTGGGCAAACTACATTAACTTTGCTACTATGTATACTGCATTCTACTGGTATAATTCCGCCCTCTTCACCTTGTTTTCTTGGTTTTACATGTTTTTTTCTAATATTTACGCCTTTAACTATTACTTTTTGTAATTTTGGCATTGTTTCTAACACTTCTCCTGTTTTACCTTTATCATTTCCTGATAAAACTTGAACTGTATCACCTTTTTTTATCTTCATCTAGGATTTTCCTCCTTTTCTTTCTTAAATCTAATTTGTTTTATTAAAGTACCTCTGGAGCTAAAGATAATATCTTCATATAATCCTTATCTCTTAGTTCTCTAGCTATTGGTCCAAATATACGAGTACCTTTTGGGTTACCATCATCACGGATAATAACTGCGGCATTCTCATCAAATCTTACATAAGATCCATCTGGTCTTCTTATTGGTTTCTTTGTTCTTACGATAACTGCTTTAACAACATCACCTTTTTTAACAACACCATTTGGTATTGCACTTTTTACAGAAGCAATTATTATATCTCCAACTCCTGCAAATTTTCTATGTGATCCACCTAAGCATCTAATACACATTAATTCTTTTGCTCCAGTATTATCAGCTACTTTTAACTTTGTTTGTTGTTGAATCATTTGAGTTTTCCTCCTTCTTCGTATTTTATATTTTTGTAAAACAAATCAAAATTAACTTTTCATTTATTTTACTACTGCTTTTTCCATAATCTCAACTAATCTCCATCTTTTATCCTTTGATAGAGGTCTTGTTTCCATTACTTTTACTTTATCACCTATTTGACATTTATTTTCTTCGTCATGAGCTTTTAATTTGTATGTTCTTTTAACAATTTTTCCATATATAGGATGTTTTACACTTGTTTCAACTGATACTACTATTGTTTTATCCATTTTGTTAGATGTTACAGTACCAATCATAACTTTACGAAGATTTCTTTCTTCCATGTCTCATTTTCCTCCTTTTTTGGTTATAAGATATACCTTTTTAAATTATTTTGCTTCTTCTATTTCTCTTTGTCTTAAAATTGTATTTATTCTAGCTATATCTTTTTTTACTTCTTTTATTTTCATTGGATTATCTAATCCATTTGTTGCTAAACTAAATCTTAATTTGAATAATTCTGATTTTAGTTCGCCTAATTCTTTTTTTAAGTCTGGTGAAGACATTTCTTTAATCTTATTTATCTTCATCAACATCACCACCTTGCTCTATTTCCCTACTTAAGAATTTTGTTTTTACAGGTAATTTATGTGATGCAAGTCTTAATGCTTCTCTTGCTATATCTTCTGTTACACCTGCAAGTTCAAATAATACTCTACCTGGTTTTACAACAGCTACCCAATATTCTGTAGCACCTTTACCTTTACCCATACGAGTTTCAGCTGGTTTCTTACTTATTGGTTTATTTGGGAATATTTTTATCCAAACTTTACCACCTCTTTTAATATAACGAGTCATGGCAATTCTGGCTGCTTCTATTTGATTTGCTGTAATTAATCCTGCTTCTAATGCTTGTAATCCGTATTCACCTTCGTTTACAACGTTTCCTCTTGTTGCTTTACCTCTGTTTCTACCTTTTTGCATTTTTCTATATTTTGTTCTTTTTGGCATTACTGGCATTATTCTTCCCCTCCTTTATTATTTACTTTTTTAGTTGGAAGAACCTCTCCATTATAAATCCAAACTTTAACACCTATTTTTCCATAGGTTGTATCTGCTTCATAGAATCCATAATCTATATCTGCTCTTAATGTTTGAAGTGGAATAGTACCTTCTTTATAGAATTCTGTTCTTGCCATATCAGCTCCACCTAATCTTCCAGATACAGCTGTTTTTATTCCTAAAGCTCCTGCTTTCATAGTTTTTTGCATGCATTGCTTCATTGCTCTTCTAAAAGATATTCTTCTCTCTAGTTGATTTGCGATATTTTCAGCAACTAATTGTGCATCTGTATCTACATTTTTAACTTCAACTATATTTAAATTTACATCTTTGTTTATCATTTTTACTAATTCATTTTTTAATGTTTCTGCATAATTTCCACCTTTACCTATTACTAGACCTGGTTTTGCAGTATATACATTTACTTTAACAAATTTTGGTGTTCTTTCTATTTCTATTTTAGAAATTCCACTTACAAATAATTTTTTCTTAACATATTCACGGATTTTGTGATCTTCTACTAAATAATCACTAAAATTTTTAGAGTCTGCATACCATTTTGAATTCCAATCTTTGATAACACCTACTCTTAATCCATGTGGATGCATTTTTTGTCCCATGTTAGTTTTCCTCCTTTACCACGATTGTTACATGGCATGTTCTTTTTCTAATTCTTACAGCAGAACCTTTTGCTGCTGGTCTAATTCTTTTTAGAGTTGGACCTTGGTTTGCATAAATTTCGCTAACAATTAGATTTCCTCTATTCATACCATGATTATTTTCAGCATTTGCTATTGCTGATTTTAATAATTTTTCTAATATTTCTGAAGATGCTTTTGGTGTAAATTTTATTATTGCCAAAGCTTCATCTACTTTTTTACCTCTTATCAAATCTGCAACTATTTTAACTTTTCTGCTTGAAATTCTAGCATATCTTAATATTGCTCTTGCTTCTTGTGTCGCAGTTTGAACTGTTTCTTTTTCTGGCATTTTTTCTTTCCTCCTTTTCAAAAATCGTTAGATTTTTGTTATTAACTATTGATTTTTTTATTCATTATTGTTGAACAGCAGTTTTTTTATCTCCTGAATGTCCTTTAAATGTTCTTGTTGGAGCAAATTCTCCTAATTTGTGTCCAATCATTTCTTCTGAAATGTAAATTGGCACATGTTTTCTTCCATCATGAACTGCTATTGTGTGTCCAACCATTTGTGGATATATAGTAGATGCTCTTGACCAAGTTTTAATAACTGATTTTTCACCTGTTTCATTCATTGCTTCTACTCTTTTTAGTAATCTTTCTTCTATAAAAGGTTTTTTATCTCTAGCCATTACGATTATTTCCTCCTTTTAACAATAAATTTATCTGATTTTTTATTTTTCTCTCTTGTCTTATATCCTAATGCTGGTTTACCCCAAGGAGTAAGTGGTCCTGCGTGTCCTACTGGTGCTTTACCTTCACCACCACCATGAGGGTGGTCTACTGGGTTCATTACTGCTCCTCTAACTGTTGGTCTAATTCCCATGTGTCTTTTTCTTCCTGCTTTTCCAAGTTTTACATTTCCATGATCAGCATTTCCTATTGTTCCTATTGTTGCTCTACATCTTGAAAGCACTAATCTCATTTCTCCTGAAGGAAGTCTTATATGTGCATATTCTCCCTCTTTAGCCATAAGTTGTGCTTCTCCTCCAGCTGTTCTAACTAATTTTCCACCTTGACCTGGATTTAATTCTATATTATGAATCATAGTACCTACTGGTATATTTTCTATAGGAAGTGTATTTCCTATTTTTATATCAGCATTTGCTCCTGACACTACTGTGTCTCCATCTTTTAATCCAACTGGTGCTAAAATGTAACTTAATGTTTCATCTTCATATTTTATTAATGCTATATTACTTGTACGGTTTGGATCATATTCGATTCCAACAACTGTAGCTGGCATATCATCTTTTTTACGTTTAAAATCAATTATTCTATATTTTTGTCTGTTTCCTCCACCTTGATGTCTAACTGTTATTCTACCATAAGAATTTCTACCTGCATTTTTCTTTTTCTTAGATAGTAAAGATTTTTCTGGTGATTTCTTTGTTATTTCATCAAATTCTGAAACTGTCATGTTTCTTCTTGATGGGGTGTATGGTCTAAAATGTTTAATTCCCATTATTTATCTCTCCTTTATATTTATTTATTTTCCCAGTTTAATCTGGATAATCTAGATGCTTTCCTTAAGCACCCATAAATTCGTCAATAGAACTTTTATATTTCTTATCAACTTTAACTTCTTTTCCACCTTTTGCTAAATATGTGCTGTCTGATGGATTTGTATCAATTGTAACAATTGCTTTTTTCCAATCTGATGTCATACCTGTGTTTGCTCCTACTCTTTTTTCTTTTCCTTTAACTGTCATTGTATTTACATTTAATACTTTAACATTAAATAAATTTTC
>CANQZZ010000057.1 GCA_947628465.1 uncultured Clostridia bacterium | reverse complement strand
ATTGATTTTGATAGGACTATTACTACAGGAGCAAGTGATGCATCTTTAGGAATAATACCACAATTTTTAGGAGGAGAATGCCTAAAAGAAAGATTAAAAAATTATGAACATTATAGACCATTAGAATTAGATTATACAATAGGAAAAGAAGAAAAAAAGAAAATAATGAAAGAATGGGCAACTAAAACTTTTACTATATTATCTAAATATTTAACTTCAGAAAAAATAATAGAAGACTCTTTAAAAGATGCCAACATGCATTTAAGAGACGGAGCAAAAGAATTTTTTAAAGAAATGTATGAAAAGAACATACCTGTAGTTATAATGTCTGCAGGAGTTGGAAATTTAATAAAAAAGTTTTTAGAAAGAAAAAAAGTGTTATATAATAATATAATATTGATTAGTAACTTTTTTGAGTTTAAAGATAATAAAACATATATAGATACTGAAAAACTAATGGCATCATCAAACAAAGATTATTCAAAAATACCTAAAGATATAAGAAAAATTTTAGATAAAAAAGAAGCTATCTTATTATTTGGGGATATAGTAGAAGATATTAGAATGATAGATACTAAGCAAAAAGATAAAACTTTGACAATTGGTTTCTTAGACCATAACATAGAACAAAATTTAGAAATATACAATAATAATTTTGACATTGTGCTTACAGAAAATGATGATTTTAATACTGTAATGGATATATTGAATAGTTAAAAGTTAAGAATACAAAATTAACTAAAGAAAATTTATAAGGAGGAAAAGTTATGAAAACAAATTGGTTTAACCAAACTGTAGATGAAACAATATCTAATCTTAAAACAGACATTGAAAAAGGTCTATCTACAGAGGAAGTAAAGAAAAGGCAAGAAGAAAATGGACTAAATGAATTAAAAGCAAAAAAGAAAAAAAGCTTGATTGTAAAATTTTTAGAGCAATTTAAAGATTTTATGATAATAGTTTTAATCATTTCTGCAATAATTTCAGGTGTAGTTGGAGTGGCACAAGGAGAAGGAATTACAGATACAATAATTATAATGATAGTAATAATTGTAAATGCAATAATTGGTGTAGCACAGGAAAATAAAGCAGAAAAATCTTTGGAGGCTTTGCAGAAATTAAGTAGCCATGTTGCAAAAGTAATAAGAAATGGAAAGCTAGAAGTTGTACCGTCAAGAGAGCTTGTTGTAGGTGATATTGTAGTATTAGATACAGGCGATTATGTTCCTGCAGATTTAAGAATAATAGAGGCTGTAAACTTAAAAACGCAAGAATCAGCTTTGACTGGTGAATCTGTTCCAGTAGAAAAAATGTCAGCTAAGATAGATGACGAAAAAATAGGAATTGGTGACAGAATAAATATGCTGTTCTCATCAAGCTTAATAACTTACGGTAGAGGAAAAGCAGTTGTTGTAGAAACTGGAATGAATACAGAAGTAGGAAAGATTGCAGATATAATAAATACAGCAGAAGACCAAGGAACACCGCTTCAACAAAAATTAAATAAACTTGGAAAAACATTAGGTATAGTAGCATTAGTAATTTGTGCAGTAATATTTGTAGTAGGACTTATTTATGGAAAAGAGCCTATTCACATGTTTATGACAGCTGTTAGCTTAGCAGTTGCAGCAATACCAGAAGGACTTCCAGCAGTATTTACAATAGTACTTGCAATCGGAGTACAAAGAATGGTAAAGAAAAATGCAATTGTTAAAAAGCTTCCAGCAGTTGAAACCTTAGGTAGTGCATCAGTTATATGTTCTGATAAAACAGGAACATTAACACAAAATAAGATGACAGTAGAAAAAGTATTTTGCGATGGAGCATTAGTTAATTTAGAAGATTCAAAAAATATGATAGATATTAAAAAACTTGTATATGCAAGTATGCTTTGTAATGATACAAAAATATCTGATAATCACGAGCTTACAGGAGACCCAACAGAAACAGCATTAGTAGATATGGCATTTAAATTAGACTTTGACCCATCTGTATATGGAATGTTTCCAAGGGTATCTGAAATACCATTTGACTCAGATAGAAAACTAATGACAACTGTACATGAAGAAGATGGCAAATATGTAGTATATACAAAAGGGCGGAGTAGATGAGCTTTTATCAATTTGTAATTCATATATTTTACAAGGAGATATAAAGAAAGACCTAGACGAATATAAAGAAATAATTAGAAAAAATAATATGGATATGGCAGAAAATGCCCTAAGAGTTCTAGCAATGGGATACAAAGTATTAGACCATAAACCTACAGCCGAAGATAAAGAAAATTTAGAATCAGGTTTAACATATATTGGTATGGTTGGTATGATAGACCCACCAAGATTAGAAGTAAAAGACGCAGTAGCAAAATGTAAATCAGCAGGAGTAAAAACAGTAATGATTACAGGTGACCACAAAATTACAGCAACTGCAATAGCAAAAAGTTTAGGAATATTAGAGGATGAATCAGAAGCAATAACTGGAGCAGAGTTAGAAGAAATGAGCGACGAAGACTTAATAAAAAATGTAAGAAAATACTCTGTTTATGCAAGAGTTTCACCAGAACATAAAGTAAGAATAGTAAAAGCATGGCAAGCAAATGGAGAAATAGTTGCAATGACAGGAGACGGAGTAAATGATGCACCATCACTTAAAATTGCAGATATAGGTTGTGCAATGGGAGTAGTAGGAACAGATGTTGCAAAAGAAGCAGCAGATGTAATTTTAACAGATGATAACTTTGCAACAGTAGTATCAGCAGTAGAAGAAGGAAGAAGAATATATGATAATATATTAAAAGCAATACAATTTCTATTATCAAGTAATATAGGGGAAATAGTAGTATTATTTGTAGCAATATTAATAACACCACTTTTATCAAAAGCATTTAATATTGATGTAACATTAATAGAAACACTTCTTCCAATACACATATTATGGATTAACTTAGTAACAGACTCACTTCCAGCATTAGCACTTGCAGTTGATCCTGCAGCAAAAGATGTAATGGAAAGAAAACCACAAAAAAATAAAAAAGGAATATTCACAAAAGGAATGACTTGGAGAATTGTATATCAAGGATTAATGATAGGCTTAATAACACTTGCAGCTTTTATAATAGGACTTACAACACCTGATAAATCACCAGAAGAAAAAGTTAAAATTGGTCAAACAATGGCATTCTATGTACTTGCACTTTCAGAATTAGTACATGTATACAATGTAAGAGATAATAAAAAATCTATATTCAAAACAGGAATATTCAACAATAGCAAACTAATACTTGCAAGCCTTGTGTCTGCAGGATTAATGTTTATAATATTACTAATACCAGGATTAAGAGATATATTCAGCCTAGCAACACTTCCAACAATGCACATAGTAGAAATAGTTCTATTAGTATTTGCACCAATAGTAATAGTAGAAATATTAAAATTACTTAAAATAAACACAACAAAAGATGAACTGTAATTAAAAAGAGAAAAAAGGGCTTAAGCTCTTTTTTCTCAATAATTTTGTCAAGCTGAGAAAAAAATAGAGAATTTTAGAAACAAAATTTACTTAAAATTACTTGACAGAAGCTAGCTAAAATGCTAAAATAAATCATGTCAGTTAAATATATGCGGATGTGGCGGAACTGGCAGACGCGCTGGTCTTAGGAACCAGTGTCATTGACGTGGGGGTTCAAGTCCCTTCATCCGCACCAAATAAGGTTTTCAAACTTTATGAGAAATCATATTGTTAGAAAACTTTATTTTTTTCTAATAGATTTAATGAATTTTTCTAACACTTTTAATAAAACATCTGTCTTTATTTTTATTTATTGACAGCATACTCCCTAAGGTATATAATTTACAAATAAGGTGATGAAAAAATGAGTAATATATCAAGAGAAGAAGCATTTAAATTATTAAAAGAATATAATAAGGATAGTTTTCATATTAGACATGCTTTAACAGTAGAAGGTGTTATGAAATATTTTGCAGAGAAGTTGGGATATGGTAAGCAAAAAGAATTTTGGGGAATTGTAGGATTGTTACACGATTTAGACTTTGAGAAATATCCAGAAGAACATTGTATAAAAGAACAAGAAATAATGAAAGAAAAAGGAATTGATGAAAAAATCATACATGCAACCGCAAGTCACGGATATAATTTAACAGTTGATATAAAACCAGAGCATGAAATGGAAAAAATATTATATGCAACTGATGAGCTAACAGGATTAATTGGAGCAGTGGCTATTATGAGACCATCTAAAAGTGTACAGGACTTAGAATTAAAATCAGTAAAGAAGAAATTTAAAAATGAAAAATTCGCAGCAGGATGTTCAAGAAAAGTAATAAAGGATGGAGCAGAAATGCTAGGATGGGAATTAGATAAACTAATAGAAGAAACAATATTAGCAATGAGAACTGATGAAGAAACAATAAATAATTTTATGAGAAAGGTATAAAATGCAAAACAAAAGAGTTTGAAACAAAATAGCAGATGCAATATAGGTAACAAATTATTAAATAAAGGTGTAAATGTAGATTAATTACATAGCAAGTTTGTTGACTTTACAATTACTTGCTCATAATATAATTTATATGTTAAATTTATTTAAATTTTATTTAGCCATTACATCATCGAAAATTTGTTAATATCATAACCTCTTTTTTGAATTAATTTATAATCTTTCTTAATTTGTGATATTTATTTAAATAAATTGACAAAGCAAATCTATAATATTATAATATTCATATAATAGTAAGAAAGAGGAAATAAATGAATACAAAAGAAAAAATACTTAATTTTATACGTAGTGAAATAGTATTATCTATTGCAATTGTCCTTACAATAGTTACATGCTTTTTTGTACCAGTAGATAAAGAATATATAAATTATTTTGACTATGATACATTAATTTGTTTATTTTGTATGCTAGCAGTTGTTGCAGGATTAAAAAGTACAAATATATTTGAGTTAGTATCTAGAAAAATGATAGGATTATTTCATACACGAAGAGCTGTAATATATGTATTAGTATTTGGAACTTTTTTCCTTGATATGATAGTTGCAAATGATATGTCATTAATAACTTTTTTACCATTAACATACATAGTTTTACATTCTACCCAAAATGATAAATATTTAGCTTTTACATTTATAATGCAAACTATAGCAGCAAATATGGGGGGAATGATAACTCCGTATGGAAATCCACAAAATTTGTATTTATATTCTTATTATCATATACAAACAACAGAATTTTTTAGTATATTATTGTTACAATCAATTACAGTAGCAATACTTTTATATATTTGTTGTGCATTTGTAAAAAACGAACCATTAAAATTAAAAACAAATTCTAAAATAATTATAAGTAAAAAAATGTTATATATGTATTCTATACTATTTGCATTAGTAATACTTACTATTTTTAGAGTAATACCATATTTAGTTACTTTAGCAATTGTAATTATAACAGTTTTAATTTTTGATAGAAAAAGATTTAAACAGGTAGATTATGCATTAATAGCAACATTTTTTGTGTTTTTCATTTTTTCTGGTAATATTGCAAGAATTACAGTAATCAAAGATTTTATATCAAAATTTGTAGTAAAAAATACATTATTAGCAGGAATTTTATCTTGCCAGCTTATAAGTAATGTTCCAACAGCTATATTTTTATCAAAATTTACATCTAATTATAGAGAATTATTAATATCAGTAAATATAGGATCATTAGGAATATTAATATCATCACTAGCTAGTTTAATTACATTAAAAGAATTTTTAAAACATCAACCAAAAGGTTTTTGGAAATACTTAATAAAGTTTACTTTATTTAATACAATGTTTTTACTTGTACTTTTGATTGTAACTCAATTATAACTATAATTATATTATACAAATAAATTTAAAGAAAAGACGTGTTATTTAAAACATGTCTTTTTCATAATCTTAAAAAAATTATATTTTTAATATTAATTTAATTTTGTATATCTATAATGTTAATATCAGCTTAAGGTAAAAGACTAATATTAATATCACCCCAAATTATGTAAGAAGAAATATTCACCTCCATGAATAAATTTCTTCTTACATAGATAATAAAATGCAAATTGAATATATGAGCTGTTAGTGATATAATTTTAAAAGTGAGGATAAAATATGAAAATATTAATAGTAGAAGATGACAAAATATTATCAGATACAATAAAGCAATGTATATGTAATAAATTTGATACAGAGCAAGCATACGATGGATACGAGGCATATATGCTTGCAAAAGAAAATATATATGATGCAATTATTTTAGATTTAATGCTTCCAGAAATGTCTGGATATGATGTACTTTTAAAATTAAGGAATGAAAAAGTACTCACACCAGTCCTTATTCTAACAGCAAAAGACACATTAAATGATAAATTAAAAGGATTCAGACTTCGGAGCAGATGATTATTTAGTAAAACCATTTGAAAGAGAAGAGTTATTAGCAAGGCTAGAAGCAATAATTAGAAGAACAAACGGTTCATACAAAGAAGATATGATTATGTTTAAAGATTTAAAATTAAATATGAAAAATAGAAAAGCATATATAAACGATGAAGAAATAATGCTTCAAGGAAAACAATTTGATATATTAGAATACTTAATAAACTCAAAAGGAACAATTATAACAAAAGAGCAGATATTTGATAGAATATGGGGATTTGATTCATATACTACAACAAACGTTGTAGAAGTATATGCAAGCACACTTAGAAAAACATTAAAAAAGTATGGATATGATAAATATATAAAAACAATCCGTGGTGTAGGATATATGATAATAGAATAAAGAGGTAATAATGACAGAACAAAAATTAATAAGAAAACAATTAATTAAAAATATGTTTTATACATTTATAGTATTTGCAATAATACTTATGTTTTTTGATGCAATAATATATAACCAAGTATCAATATCACTATATAAATCTATAGATAAAGAACTAGTAAAAACGTCAAAGAGCTATCAAAACAATATAGTTTATGAAGATTTTATAACAGGAATAAAAATTGCATTAATTGAAACAAAAATTAATCCAAGATTAATATGCATAATACGAGATGAAAAAGGAAATATTTTAAACAGTGATAATATAGGTAGATTTTATGATGAATATTTAGATGAAACGTCATTTGACAAATCAAAAGTAGATAAAATTTATTCAATTAAGGTGCAAGATGAATATAATTATAGAGGAATAACATTAAAATATATTTCAGTAGAGGGTAGTGAAATATATCTGCAACTTCTTGCAAATGTAGATGGAGAAGTAGAAACAATAAAAACTGTTACAAATACTTTAATGATAGGAAGTTTAATAATAATTATAGTTGCAATAATAAGCTCATACATATTATCAAAAATAACTTTAAAACCAATAATGGAATCATGGAAAAATCAAACTGAATTTGTACAAAATGCAGCACATGAACTTAGAACTCCTCTTACTATAATCCAAGCAAAACAAGAATTACTACTTCAAGAGCCAGAAAGTAAAATTATAGATAAGTCTGAAGATATAAATATTATACTTAAAGAAACAAAGAGATTGACAAAACTAATAAAAGAACTAATGATACTTGCAATGGCAGATTCAAATGAATTAAAAATGCAAAAAGAAAAAACAAATATAGATAAATTAATTGAAGAAGTTGTAATACCATATAAAGAATATGCCGAGTTGCAAGAAAAAGAAATAACTTTAGATTTGAAGTATAATAGAGAAATAAACATAGACCCAAATAAAATAAATCAGCTGATGATAATTATTTTAGACAATGCAATAAAATATACTGTTGAAAAAGATAAGATAGAAATAAAAACATATTTAAAAGAGGGAAAATGTGTAATAGAAATTTTGGATACACGGAATAGGAATAAGCAAAGAAGCTGCAAAACATGTATTTGATAGATTTTATAGAGAAGATAAAGCAAGGTCTAGAGAAAAAGGAGGAACGGGACTTCGGACTTTCTATTGCACACACGATAGTAAATTTGCATGGTGGAAGTATAAAAATAATGCCAAACGAACCAAAAGGAACAAGAGTAATAATAAAAATTTAAGAAAAGGGGAAAAAGGGGCCAGGCCCCTTTTTCCCTATTTTGCTTTTCATATTTTTTAATCTGAAAGTTTACTATAAAGAGCAATAGACCAAAGACCTGCAATTCCTACGATGATATATATTATTCTTGTTAATACAGATAAGCTTCCAAAAATTGCATCTACTAAATTGAACTGAAATAAACCAACTAGTAGCCAATTAATAGCACCAATTATAACAAGTGTAAGTGCGATTCCATTAATAATTTTCATTGCATAAAACCTCCATTCTGTTTTATTTTTTATTATTGTTTCCAAAAAAGATTATAATTATACATATTGTTACAAAATTATTGATTTTTATAAGATTTTAAAATATAATTCATAAATGAGGAGAAAATAATGTTAAAGAAAAACGAAGAATATGTAGTAGATATAATAGACAATGGATTTCAAGGCGAAGGAATTGCAAAAATTGATGGAATGACT
>CANQZZ010000056.1 GCA_947628465.1 uncultured Clostridia bacterium | reverse complement strand
TAGAAATTGCAAAAATTATAGTAAATATTTTTAAAGAAAAATATAACATTAATTTATGCATAAAAGAACCAAATGATCTTGTAATAAATAACAAAAAAGTAGGTGGAATTTTAACAGAAACAAAAGTATTATCAGAAATTGCAAAATACATAGTAGTTGGAATTGGTATAAATACCTCTAAAAAAATTTTTACAGAAGATATAAAAGATTTAGCAACATCAATAAAAAAGGAATTTAACATGGATGTTAATACTAAAATAATTATTGCAGAATTTTGCAATAAATTTGAAAAAGAAATTTTAAAAAGAATAGGTGATGAAAATTGAAAATTGGTTTTTTATTTTCTGGGCAAGGTTCTCAAACAGTTGGTATGGGAAAAGATATTTATGAAGAATATAGCACAGCAAAAAATGTATATGATAGAGTTCAAGAATTAACAGGAATAGATATTGCAAAAATTTCCTTTGAAGGACCAGAAGAGCTATTAAATGAAACTAAATATACTCAGCTTGCAATACTTGCTATGAGTTTAGCGATTCTAGCAATTTTAAAAGAAAATAATATAAATTCAGAAATATCAGCAGGCTTGAGCCTTGGGGAATATTCTGCATTAATTAATAGTAATGCACTTTCATTTGATGAAGGTGTAAAACTAGTTCAAAAAAGAGGAGAATATATGCAAAATCTTGCTCCTAAGGGAGACTTCCAAATGGCAGCAATTATGGGAATGACAGATGAACAAGTAGAAGAAGTTTGTAAGAAAGTTAAATCTGGCTTTGTAGTTCCTGCAAATTACAATTCGCCGGGTCAAGTTGTAATATCAGGTGAAAAAGAAGCAGTTTTAGAAGCAGAAAAAATTGCAAAAGAGATGGGTGCAAAAAAAGTAAGAATTTTAAAAACAGCAGGTCCATTTCATACAGAAAAGCTTATTGATAGTGCAAATATGTTAAAAAAAGAACTTGAAAAAATTAAAATAAACAGTTTTGAATCAAAGGTAATTAAAAATTTAGATGGCATTGAATATAAGCAAAATGATGATGTTAAAGACATATTAGCAAAACATATTATAAATCCAGTCAGATTTTCAAAAAGTATTCAAACTATGTTAGAAGCGGGAATAGATACATTTATCGAAATAGGACCAGGAAAAACTTTATCTGGATTTGTAAAAAGAACAAATACAGATAAAGAGATAAATATTTTAAATATAAGTAATAGTAAAGAGTTAAAAGAAGTTATAAATTTTATAAAGAAAGAGGGTAGATAAAATGGGAAAAGTGGCATTAATAACAGGAGCATCAAGAGGAATAGGAAAACAAATAGCAATAACACTTGCAAAAGAAGGTTATGACATAGCAATTAACTGTAGAGAAATAAATGAAGATGTAAAAAAAATAGAAGAAGAAATTAAATCACAAAATGTAAAATTTTTAGCAGTAAAAGGCGATGTATCTGTTTTTGAAGATGCAGAAAAATTTACAAAAGAAGTTATAGAGTATTATGGACAAATAGATGTATTAGTAAACAATGCTGGAATTACAAGAGATACACTTCTTATGAGAATGAAAAAGGAAGACTTTGAAAGTGTAATTAATGTAAATTTAGTTGGAACATTTAATGTAACAAAAAACGTAATTCCATATATGATGAAAGCGCGCTTTCGGAAGAATAATTAGTATTGCATCAGTAGTTGGAGTAGCTGGAAATGCAGGACAAACAAATTATGCTGCATCTAAAGCTGGAATTATAGGATTTACCAAAAGTTTAGCAAAAGAGGTAGCATCAAGAAATATATTAGTAAATGCAGTAGCGCCTGGCTTTATACAAACAGCTATGACAGATGTATTAAAAGATGAAATAAAAGAAGATATTGCAAAATCTATCCCATTAAAAAGGATGGGAACTGTGCAGGATGTTGCAAATGTTGTAAAATTCTTAGCATCAGAAGATAGTTCTTATGTTACGGGGCAGGTTATACATGTTGATGGTCGGTATGCTTATGTAGTGCGTTTGAAAGATAATCAGCATTTGGCGTTGTTAAACTTCATTTGAAATCTAATCAACGTGCAAAAGCACGCCTCATAGATTTCAAACTCGTTTGCCTAGCCAAATACTAATTCTCTTCCAAACTTTGATTGTGTAATTAAAAAAAATGGAGGATAAAAAATGGAAAGAAGAGTTGTGATAACAGGACTTGGAGCAATAACTCCAATTGGAAAAAATGTTTTTGAAACATGGGAAGGAATTAAAAATAAAAAATGCGGCATTGATAAAATAACTGCATTTGACAATACACGGATACAAAACAAGTTTAGTGGCTGAGGTAAAAGACTTTGATCCAGCAGAATATTTTGATGTAAAACAGGCAAAAAGATTAGACAGGTCATCTCAGTTTGCTTTAATTAGTGCTAGAGAAGCATTTAAAGATAGTGGTATTACAAAAGAAAATACAGATTTAGAAAGAGTTGGAATTTTTGTAAGCTCAGGAATAGGTGGACTTATTACAATGCAAAATCAATGTGAAGTAAATTTTCAGAAAGGACATTCAAGAGTTTCTCCAATGTTCATACCTATGACAATTGCAAATATGCCAGCTGGAAATATTGCAATTGAACTAGGATTAAAAGGTGAATCTATTTCAATAGTAACAGCTTGTGCGTCATCTACGCATGCAATAGGCGAAAGCTACAAAACAATAAAATATGGATACGAAGATGCAGTAATTGCAGGAGGTACAGAAGCAGCAATTTGCGAAGTTGGAATTGCAGGCTTTGAAAATATGAAAGCATTGTCTCGTTCTGATGATAAAACAAGAGCAAGCATACCATTTGATAAAGAAAGAAATGGATTTGTAATGGGTGAAGGAGCAGGAATGATTGTATTAGAGGAATTAGAACATGCAAAAAAAAGAGGTGCAAAAATATATGCTGAGGTAATTGGATTTGGAGCAACATCTGACGCATATCATATAACTTCACCTGCACCAGATGGCGAAGGTGGAGCAAGAGCTATGCAAAGGGCAATAAAAGATGCCAATATAAAACCAGAAGATATTGATTATATAAATGCACATGGAACATCTACAAGTTTAAATGATTCAACAGAAACATTAGCAATAAAAAAGGCATTAGGTAGTGCAAGTAAAACAGTAATGGTAAGCTCTACAAAAGGTAATACTGGACATTTATTAGGAGCAGCAGGAGCAGTTGAAGCAGTAATTAGTATTAAAGCAATTGAAGAAGGAATAGTACCACCTACAATAAACTATAAAATAAAAGACGAAGAATGCGATTTAGATATTGTTCCAAATGAGCCAAGAAAAGCAGAAATAAATATAGTAATGTCAAACTCTCTAGGATTTGGCGGACACAATGCAAGCATAATACTTAAAAAGTATGATGATAAATAAGTTGAAAATTATATATTTAGAAAGGGATGATTGCAAAAATGGAATATGAAAAAATAAAACAATTAATGGACGACATGGGGAGCTCTAAACTTACTTCTATTGATATTGATTTTCCAGATGGAACTAAAATAAGCATGAAAAAAGAAAATCAAAAAGGGATAGTGGTTGAGAGTAGAATACAAAATAATGCGGAAGACTACGTAAAAAATGATAATACGAATAAAGAAGAAATAGAGCAAGAAAAAGTGATAGAAGAAAAAGGCAATATCGTAAAATCACCAATGGTTGGAACATTTTATATAAAACCTTCTCCTACATCTGAACCTTATGTTGAAATAGGAAAAGAAATAAAAAAAGGTGACACACTTTGCATAATAGAAGCAATGAAACTTATGAATGAAATACAATCTGAATATTCTGGAAAATTAACAGAGATTCTAGTAGAAGATGGAAGTGTTGTTGAATATGGCACACCATTATTTAGAGTAGAATAATTCAAAAAAATAATTGCCATTTGGCATTGTTAAAAATCAATTGGAAGGGATGATGCAGTATGTTAAATAAAGATGAAATAAAAGAAATAATACCACAAAGAGAGCCTTTTTTGATGATAGATGAAGTAGAAGAATATATTCCGGGAGAAAGTGCTATAGCATATAAATATGTAAATGAAGAGGAATGGTACTTTAAGGGACACTTTCCAGGAAACCCAATAATGCCAGGAGTTCTAATATGTGAGTCACTTGCTCAAACAGGAGCAGTTGCAATATTATCAATGGAAGAAAACAAAGGAAAAAATGCTTTATTTGGTGGAATTGATAAAATGAAATTTAAGAAAATGGTGGTACCGGGAGATAAACTAAAACTAGAGGTAAAAATCATAAAAAGAAAAGGACCTATAGGAGTAGGTGAAGCTGTTGCAACAGTTGAAGGAAAAATTGCAGCTAAGGGTGAGCTTACATTTGCTTTAGTATAGGACGTACAAAAAATAAGCTACGTAAATATTAGAAGGGAGGATAAAATTTGAACAAAATATTAATTGCAAATCGTGGGGAAATTGCAGTTCGTATAATTAGAGCATGTAAAGAAATGAATATAAAAACCGTTGCAGTATATTCCGAAATAGATAAAGATGCAATGCATACAAAACTTGCAGATGAAGCTATTTGTATAGGACCTGCAGAACCTAGAAAAAGCTACTTAAATATAAAAAATATAATAGAAGCGGCATATATTACAGGAGCAGACACTATACATCCTGGCTTTGGATTTTTATCAGAAAATTCTCAATTTGCAAAGATATGCGAAGAATCTAATATAAAGTTTATTGGTCCAACATCTAAAGTAATTGACCTTCTTGGAAATAAATCAAATGCAAAAGAAATGATGAAAGATGCAGGAATCCCAGTAATACCAGGGTCAAATGGAAGCATAAAAGGATTAAAAGAAGCAGAAAAAATTGCAGAAGAAATTGGCTATCCAGTTATGCTAAAAGCAGCAGCTGGTGGCGGTGGAAAAGGAATTAGAATTGTAAATAACAAAGACGAATTGGAAAATAGCTATAATATAGTAAAACAAGAAGCAAAAGTTTCATTTAATGATGATGAAATTTATATAGAAAAATTTATAAAAAAACCTAGACATGTGGAAATTCAAATTCTTGCTGATGAACATGGTAATATTATTCACTTAGGAGAAAGAGACTGTTCAATACAAAGAAAACATCAAAAAATTATTGAAGAAACACCATCTACAATTGTTGATGATAAGCTTAGAAATAAAATGGGAGATGTAGCAATAAAGGTAGCAAAGATAGCTGGTTATACAAGCTGTGGGACAGTAGAGTTTTTAGTAGATAACGATAAGAATTTTTACTTTATGGAAATGAATACAAGAATCCAAGTAGAACATCCAATTACAGAAATGCGTACTGGATTAGATATAGTAAAGGAGCAAATAAAAATAGCTGCTGGAGAAAGCTTAAAATTAAAACAAAAAGAAATTAAATTTAAAGGACATTCAATTGAATGTAGAATAAATGCTGAAAATCCAAGTAAAAATTTTATGCCATGTCCTCGGAAAAATTACAGGAATTAATCTTCCAGGTGGAAATGGTATAAGAATAGATACAGCAATATATGAAGGATATACAATTCCACCAAATTACGATTCTATGATAGCAAAAATAATTGTTCATGGTCAAAATAGAAATGAAGCAATCAGCAAAATGAAAAGAGCATTAGAAGAATTAGTAATTGATGGTGTTGATACTAATGCAGATTTTTTATTTAAAATTATAAAAAACCCTAATTTTATTAGAGGATATTTTGATACTTCCTTTTTAGAAGAAGAAATGAGGAATAAATAATGATTGTAGATAAAATAAAAAAAAGAGAGCCATCTGCTAAAAATAGAAATGTGAAAATCGACATACCTGTTGGGAAATGGGTTAAATGTGATAAATGTAAAGAAATAATATACAAAGATGTATTAAAAGAAAACTTAAGTATTTGTCCAAATTGTGGTCACTATTTTAGAATGCATATAAATAAAAGGTTAGAGTTAATTATTGATGATGGTACATATAAAAGATTTGATTTAGATATAGAAACAACAAATCCATTGCAATTAGAAGATTATCCAAAGAAATTGAAATCTTTAAGAGAAAAAACAGGTATTCAAGAAGCGGTAGCGTGTGGAACTGGCAAAATAAATGGTAAGGAAGTTGTAATTTGTATAATGGACAGTGGATTTTTAATGGGCAGTATGGGAGTTGTAGTTGGAGAAAAGATTACATATTCTATAGAACAAGCAATAGAAAGAAAACTTCCACTTATAATTTTTTGTATATCTGGTGGAGCTAGAATGCAGGAAGGTATAATTTCTTTGATGCAAATGGCAAAAACAACTTCAGCACTTACCAAACTTGATGAAGCAGGCTTGCTGTATATTTCTGTTTTAACAGATCCAACTTATGGAGGAGTAACTGCATCATTTGCAAGTTTAGGAGATATAGTTTTAGCTGAGCCGGGTGCAATGATTGGATTTGCAGGGCAAAGAGTAATTAGTCAAACAATTGGAGAAACTTTGCCAGAAGGATTTCAAACAGCTGAATTTTTATTAGAACATGGATTTATAGATAAAATAGTTGAAAGAAAAGATTTAAAAGATACTATTTATAATCTAATACAGTTCCATAAATGAGGTAAAGAAGGCAAAAAATAAGATACGTCTTGCGTCGGTAATCTTAAGTGGGAAGGGATGAGATTAAAAATGAAAGATAAAAAATTATCTGCTTGGGAGAGAGTTGAAATTGCAAGAAATCCTAAAAGAAAAACTGCACTTGAGTATATTAATGAAATATTTGATGATTTTATAGAATTACATGGAGATAGAAATTTTAAAGATGATAAATCAATTGTATGTGGTTTAGCAAGAATTGGAAAACAAAATTGTACAATAATTGCTCAACAAAAAGGAAGAACAACAAAAGAAAATATTGAAAGAAATTTTGGAATGCCTAATCCTGAAAGTTATAGAAAAGCAATAAGGTTTATGAAGCAAGCAGAAAAATTTAAAAGACCAGTAATTACTTTCATTGATACCAAGGGAGCATATCCGGGTATTGGAGCAGAAGAAAGAGGACAGCGGAGAAGCCATTGCTAAATCTATGTTTGAAATGGCAAGACTTAAAGTTCCAATAATTGCAATAGTTATAGGTGAAGGCTCAAGCGGAGGTGCACTTGCAATAGGTGTTGCAAATAAAGTATTTATGCTTGAAAATGCAATATATTCTATACTTTCCCCAGAAGGATTTAGTAGTATTTTATGGAAAGATGCTACGAGATACGAGGAAGCGGCAGAAAAAATGAAACTAACTGCAAAAGATTTATATGAATTAAAAGTGATAGATAAAATTATAAAAGAACCAAATAATGATGAATCAAATACAAAAGTATCACAAAGTTTAAAAAGAGAAATAAAATCTGTTATTTTAACAATGCAAAACATGTCAGAAGAAGAAATCGTAGAAGAAAGATATTTAAAATTTAGAAATATGGGTGAGTTTATAAATTTATAAGGAGGGATAAAAATGTTATTACAAAACAAAAAAATATTAATTATGGGAATTAGAAACAAATGGAGTATAGCTTATGGAATTGCAAAATCAGCTTATGAACATGGAGCAAAATTATTATTTACATATATGGGTGAAGAAAATAAAAGCAAAATAGAAGAATTAACAAAAGAATTTGAAGGAAGCAGAGCTTATGTATTAAATGAAGCATCAGAAGATGAATTAGTTAAAGAAGTATTCACTAAAATAAAAGATGAAAATGGAAAAATTGATGGAATAGTTCATGCTATAGCACATGCTAATACAGAAGACTTACATAGAGACTTCATTTACACCAGTAAAGAGGGCTTTAGTCATGCAAATGATGTGAGTGCTTATTCATTTGTGCTTGTTTGCAGGATGGCAAAAGAGTTAGATATGCTAAATGAAAATGCAAGTTTAGTTACGCTTACTTATCATGGTTCTACTAAAGTTTTAGATGGATATAATGTAATGGGTATTGCAAAAGCTGCTTTAGAATCTAGTGTTAGGTATCTTGCAGAAAATTTAGGAAAGATAGGAATAAGAGTAAATGCTATATCGGCAGGACCAATAAAAACATTATCTGCAAAAGGAATAAAAGATTTTAGCTCAATATTAACAGTAGTTGAAGAAAAGGCACCATTACATAGAAATGTAACGACAACGCAAGTGGGAAATGTAGCGACATTTTTATTAAGTAATATGTCAGATGCAATAACAGGGCAAGTAGTATATGCAGACAGTGGATATAACATAATGGGTGTTTAGGTAACACAGGTCCTTATGTAAAAGGAGGTGATATTGATATGTCAGATGAAGAAATATTAGAAAAATTAAAGGATATTATTGTAGAACAATTAGGTGTAGAAAGAGATATAATACGCAAAGAATCAACATTTGTAGATGATTTGTCAGCAGATTCTCTTGATATAGTAGAATTGATTATGAGTATTGAAGAATGTTTTGATATAGAAATACCAGATCAAGATGCAGAAAAAATAGTTACTGTTGGAGATGTTATAAATTATATAAAAGAAAAATTGTTATAGTATTAAACTTATTCTCAAAATAAAAAAGAAGTTGCAAGTAGGGTTGCAACTTTTTTATTAGAGTAATATGTTAGGAACAATAATAAATGCTTGTA
>CANQZZ010000055.1 GCA_947628465.1 uncultured Clostridia bacterium | reverse complement strand
AAAATAGGTAGCACAAAACAAGATATGATTGATAAGTATGGCAGTGAATATGAACAAGTATTAGAAAACAGATTTGTATATACAAAAAACAATGTTGAATTAGCATTTATAATTGAAAATGATACTATAACAGGAATAGAATATACTTTAAAAACAGATAAAGCTGTGTAATTATTATAAAAAATAACTTGTACTTATGAAAATAAGATATAAGTTATTTTTACGTTTAAAAAATGGGGGTTAAAAACAATGGATGATAATGATGAAAAAGAAGATAAAACAGAAGAAGTTGTTGATAACATAGTAAATAAAGAAGATAAACCTAAGAGAAAAAAAGCAAAAAGAATGAAAGATAAAGATAAAAAGAAATCTATCAAAAACAATGATAAGAAGGAAAGCAAAAAAAGTAAGACCAATAAAAAAGAAGACAAAAACAAAAAGAAGCAAGAAAATAAAAATGATTCTAATGAAAAAGGAAGTAAAGAAATAGATAAGGACAAAGAATCAAAACATCAAGAAAAGAAAAATAAAAAAGCTAAACAAAAAGAGAGCAGAGAAAACAAAAAAGATAAAAAGCAAGAAAAAAATAAAAACAAAGATAAAGAGAATAACAAAGAAAAGAATAAGAAGGACGAAACAGAAAAGAAAGCAAAAAGAGCAAAGAAGAAAGATAAATCAAAAAAAGAAAAAGTAAAAAAAGAAAAGAAGAAGTTAAGTAAAAAATCTAAAATTATAATAATTGTATCAATTATTGCAGTTTTAGTATTAATAGTGACTATAGCTTTATTTCTAGTTTTAAGACCTAAATTTAAAGATGTAACATTAGAGCTAGGAACACAAGAAATTAATGTAGAAACATTCCTTGTAAGTAAAATATATAAAAATGGTGCATTGGCTGTAACAAATTTATCAGAAATTGATTTAACAAAAGTAGGTCAAACAGATGTTACTTTATCGTATAAAGGTAAAGAGCAAACAGTAAAATTAACTATTCAAGATACAACTCCACCAGAAGTAGTTTTTCAAGATTTAACAAAAGGTTTAAATTATAAGATAAATGTAGAAGATTTTATTGTATCAAAAAAAGATTTATCAAAAATTGAAGTTGAAATAATTGAACAACCTGAAATTACAGAATATGCAGATTACAAAGTAAAAATAAGTGTTAAAGATGAATATGGAAACGAAACAATAGGAGAGTGTAATTTAAAAATAACATGGCTTATACCTGAAGTTACAATAGAGATAGGTCAATCATTTTCATTATCTAATTTAGTATTAGATGTAGATGAGTTTGGAGATAGAATTCCACAAAGTGAAATTGATAAAATAGATGAAAGTGTTATAGGGGAATATACAATAACAGTTGTATATGATGATATAGAATACACATCAAAAATAAAAGTCCAAGATACAACTCCTCCAGAACTAGAACTTAAAAATATAAGTATATATGAGGATGAAAAAATAAGTAATTATAAACAATTTATAGTAAGTGCATCAGATGCATCAGGTGACCCAGAGACTACTTTAAAAACGGATATAAATTATAGTATAATTGGAAATCAAGATATAGTTATAGAAGCGGTAGATAAAAATGGAAATAAAGTAGAAAAAACAGCAACACTTACAATAAAAAGAGACAATATAGGTCCTACAATATATGGACTTGGAGATAAAACAGTTGCTAAAAATTCTACTGTTGATTATAGGTCAGGGGTTTGGACAACTGATGATAGAGATGGAAATTGTGACTTTACTGTTGATTCAAGTGCTGTAAATACAGGAGTTGCAGGAACATATTATGCAACATATACATCAAAAGATAAAAAAGGTAATACAACAACTAGAAAAAGAAAAATTATAGTAAAACATAACCAAGAAGATACTAATAATAAATTTAATCAATTTTATAATAATTATTTAGCAGGAAAAGATATCGTAGGTATGGCTTCTGCAATAAGAACACATATCGCATATAGTTCAAGCTGGGGAGGAGATGACCCGGTTTGGTATGGACTAACTGAAGGTAGAGGAAATTGTTATGTTCACGCTAATATAATGCAAAGAGCATTAACAAAGGCAGGATATCAAAGCAAGTTGATATATCTTACAGATACAAGTCATTATTGGAATTTAGTAAAAACAAACAAAGGGTGGAGACATATTGATGCAACACCATCTGTTAATCATACATTAGGACTACTTACAGATGAACAAAAATTAGCAGATGTAGGTTTGCACGGAAAAACATGGGATAGAGCCTCATGGCCTAAAGCTGAGTAGGAGGAACTTACTTGAATTACATACTATTAATTTTAAGTGTATTAATATATGCAAGTTTTGGAATTCCTAATTGTATTTACATATTGTTTAGTTTGCTAACAAGCTATTTTGCAGCAAAATATTTAAAAAACAAGTACGGAAAATATGTTTTAGGAATAACAATTGCTTTAAATACATTAGTACTATTATTTGTAAAATTCACATTATATACTGGTGCAAATATAAACATATTTGCACCTATTGGTATTTCATATTATACATTACAAGTAATATCATATCTTGTAGATGTATATAAAGGAAAATATGATTACGAAAAGAATTTTATAACTTATGCTTTATACATAATGTATATACCACATTTATTTATAGGACCTATAACTAGATATGATGATATGAAAAAAGAGTTATCTAAAAAGAGAAAATTTACATTAGATAACTTATATAATGGCGGATTAAGAATACTTTGGGGACTTGCAAAAAAATTAATAATTGCAGGTAGAATTTCTATTTTAATATCAACAATAACATCAAATACAGATATATATCGAGGAATGTACGCATTTATAGCTATGATATTATACTCAATTCAACTATATACCGATTTTAGCGGTGGTATTGATATTGTACTCGGAGCATCAAAAATACTTGGAATCAATTTGGCAGAAAACTTTAATGCACCTTACTTTGCAGAAAATGTAAAAGAATTTTGGAGAAGATGGCATATTTCACTAAGCACATGGCTTAAAGATTACATTTACATACCACTTGGAGGAAGCAGATGTGGAAAAATAAGAAAAATTATAAATGTACTAGTAACATTTTTTGTATCAGGTATATGGCATGGATTAAATTATATTTTATGGGGAATCATGCAAGGAATATTTGTTTTATTTGGTGACAAATACAAAACAAAATTTAAATGGTTTAATAGATTATTAAATTTTGTTATAATATCATTTTTATGGTCGTTCTTTATATGGAATAATAACTTAGTATCTTTAAAAATGATGGGTTCTGTATTTACTACATTTAATATATCAGATGTATGTAAAAATATATTAAATTTAGGAATAGGTTTATCAGATTGGATAGTATTAATAATTTCAACAATTTTATTATTCATATTTGATGGAAATGCTGAAAAGATTATTAATAAAATTAAATCAATATCTAAAGAAAAAAGACTAATTATTATATGTACTATGGCACTTATTATTTTAGTATTTGGAATATATGGAATTGGATTTAATGTAAATGAATTTATATATAGTAAATTTTAAAAAAGGAAAAGGAATAATTTATGGGAAAAGGTAAAGTATTATTAGGTATGAGTGGAGGAGTAGACAGCAGTGTTGCAGCAATACTGCTTAAAGAACAAGGATATGATGTAATAGGTGTTACAATGAAGCTTCTAAATGATGAAATAGATGGGGCTTGTTGTAATCTATCATCAACCTTAGATGCAAAAAGAGTTTGCGACTATTTAGATATACCACATTATACCTTAAATTTTGTAGAGGAATTTAATAAATATGTTATACAAGATTTTTGTAATTGTTATGCAAATTGCAAAACACCTAACCCTTGTATAGAATGCAATAAATACTTAAAATTCGGGCTTATGTATCAAAAAGCAAAAGAATTGGAATGCAAATATATTTCAACAGGACATTATGCAAGAGTTGAATTTGATGAAAAATATGGAAAGTATGTACTTAAAAAATCAAAAAGTGTGAAGAAAGACCAAAGTTATGTTTTATGGAATATGCCAAAAGATTTAACTGATAAAATACTATTCCCGCTTGCAGAATATACTGATAAGGCTGAGATAAGAGAAATTGCAAGAAAGTATAATTTGCCAGTTGCAGAGAAAAAGGATAGCCAAGATATTTGCTTTATTCCAGATGGAAACTATAAAAAGTTTTTAGAGAAAAATTCTAGTATTAAGCCTAAAGAAGGAAATATTGTAAATACTAAAGGACAAGTTCTAGGAAAGCATAAAGGTTTATATTATTATACAATAGGCCAAAGAAAAGGACTTGGAATATCTAACGAAGTTCCACTATTTGTTCTAGGTTTTAACAAGGAAAAAAACGAAGTAATAGTTGGAGAGGAAAATGAATTATATAAGAAGGAATTAGTAGTAGAAGATATTAATTTAATCTTATTTGATGAGATAAAAGAACCTATGAAAGTAAATACTAAAACAAGATATTCAGCAAAAGAATATCCAAGTACAATTTATCCGCCTTGCAATGGAAAAATAAAAGTTGTATTTGACCAGCCACAACGAGCAATAACACCAGGACAATCAGCAGTATTTTATATAGATGATATTGTTGTTGGAGGAGGAAAAATATGTTAAAAAATAATATTCCAAGTTTTTTAAATGAAATGTTATTAAAAGAGTATGGAAAAGAAATATCTAACAAAATTATAGATGGATACATGCAAAATAGACCAACAACTTTTAGGGTTAATACTGCAAAAGTGAGTGTAGAATATATAAAGGGATATTTAAAAGATTTAGATATTAAATTTAAAGAGGTTCCTTGGAATGACACAGCATTTATATTAGAAGATGTAAAAGAGGACAAGATTAAAGAACTAGACATATATAAAGACGGAAAAATATATTTGCAAAGTTTGTCTTCTATGATACCAGCAATAGTAGTAAATCCTAAAGAAAAAGAAAACATATTGGATATGGCAGCAGCTCCTGGCGGAAAAACTACACAAATGGCAAATTTATCTAATAATAAGGCAATGATTACAGCTTGTGAAAAAAATAGAATAAGAGCTGATAGATTAAAATATAATTTAGAGAAACAAGGTACGTCACGTGTTACAGTAATGATTAAAGATGCACGAAAATTAGACAACTTTTTTTCATTTGACAAAATATTACTAGATGCACCATGCTCGCGGAAGTGGAACTTTAAATATACAAAATGAAAATATAGATAAAATATTTACTAAAGAATTAATAGAAAGGTCTGTAAAAACTCAAAAAGAATTACTAAAAAAAGCAGTTAAGATTTTAAAAAAAGATGGAGAACTTATTTATTCAACTTGCTCAATTTTAAAAGAAGAAAATGAGGAAATAATAGAGGAAATATTAAAAAATTCTAGTATGGAAATTGTGCCAATAGATAAAGAAATTTTTAAAGATGTTCCGCTTCTTGCAGAAAGCATATCAGGAACAATATGTGTTTTACCAACTGCGCTTTATGAAGGGTTCTTCGTTTGTAAATTAAAGAAAAAATTATAAAAAGTTGAAAAAAATCGATTTATAGATTATAATATTTATAGCTTAAAAAAATATTAAAAGGAATGGAAAAATGATTAATTTACTTTTATGTGGAAATGATAAAGTTTTTGATGGTATGCTTACAGAACTAATTTCTATTACTAACAAAACGTCTGAAACAATAAGATGCTATATATTAACAATGGACCTTACAAGAGTAAAACCAGAATATACATGTATAGAAGATGACCAAATAGACTTTTTAAATGAAGTTGTAAAATCAAAAAAAGCAGATAATGAAGTAATCAAAATCGATGTTACTGAAATTTATGAAAAAGAATTTGGAAAATGCAAAAATGAAACTGCATATTGTACACCATATACATTACTTCGACTACTTGCAGATTTACTACCGGAAATACCTGATAAAATTTTATATTTAGACATCGACATGATGGCAGGAGACGATATTTCTAAGTTATATAATGTAGATGTATCAGAATATGAATATGCAGCAGTAAAAGAAAAATATGGCTCAAAAATGATTAGTCCAAATTATATTAATGCTGGAATGTTATTATTGAATATGAACAAAATAAAAGAGACTGGTCTTTTAGAAAAAGCAAGAAATTTAATCAGAACAAAAAAAATGCTATTTGCAGACCAAGATGCAATATTTAGGTCAACAACTAAAAGGTTGTTTTTACCTAGAATATTTAATGAGCAATCAAGATTTAATAAAAAAGATACAGTAATATGTCATTTTGCAAAAAGATTACTCATATTTCCATATCCAATAATAGAAAATTATAAGCAATGGAATGTGGAAGAAGTGCATAAGATTCTAAGATGTCATGCATTTGATGACGACTTAGAAGAATATTTAGAATTAAAAAAACAATTCGAAAGAGAAAAACAGAAAGGAAAGGTTTAAATGAAAAAACAATTAAATAAGATACCAATATTTTTTGCAGCAGATGATGCATATATGCCATTTTTAGCGGTGGCACTTCAATCATTAATAGAAAATTCATCTAAAGAAAATTATTATTTAATTAAGGTATTGTATACTAACGTATCAGAAGAAAATCAAGAAAAAATAAAGAAATATGAAAGAGAAAATGTAAATATTGAATTTGTAGACTTAAATTATTACATAGAAGAAGTAAAAGATAAACTATATACTCGTGACTATTATTCAAAATCAACATATTTTAGATTGTTTATACCAGATTTATATCCTCAATATAACAAAGTATTATATTTAGATAGCGATATTGTAGTTCTAGCTGATATAGCAGATTTATATAACATAGACATAGAAGATAATTTAGTAGCTGGTGTACCAGATGGAGCAGTTCAAACAGTTCCAATCTTTCAAGAATATGTAGAAAAAGTAGTAGGAGTTGCAGATTATAAAAATTATTTTAATGCTGGCGTTCTAGTAATGAATTTAGATGAGCTTAGAAGATTCAATTTTCAAAAGAAGTTTTTATACTTATTAGAAACAGTAAAATTTTCTGTCGCACAAGACCAAGATTATTTAAATAGATTTTGCAAAGGTAGAGTAAAAATTGTAGATTCTGGTTGGGATAAAATGCCAATACCAGGATTAGACGTAAAAGAAGAAGATATAAAATTAGTACACTATAATTTAAGCAATAAGCCTTGGCACTTTGATAATATCTTACATGAAAAGTATTTTTGGGATTATGCAAAAAAAACAGAGTATTATAATCAAATAAAACAAATAAAAGCTAATTATACAGAAGAAGAAAGATTTAAGGATATGGAAATGGGAAAAAATCTATTAAGCTTAGCACAAAAAGAGTGTGACTGTGTTGGCGATGATAGAAGATTTAGATTTATCAGACATCATGAATCAATTGTAGAAAAATCTCAAGAAAGATTAGAAATATTAAATAAAATAAAACTTTTAGAAAAAGAAGGAAAGTTTGATATTGATGCAGAGGAGGATCCTCCTACAATAGAGCTAACACCAGATAATGTAGATTACTTAAATAGAAAAAGAAGAAGCAGAATTAAAAATAAAGTTGCAAATACAATGGGTAAAAGATACCTTAATGAAATAATAAAAGAAAACAAATTAATTATAAAAGAAATAAAAGGAATTGAAAACTTGCAAAATGTAGAAACAGGTGCAATGATTACATGTAATCATTTTAATCCATTTGACTCTTTTGCAATAGAGCAAGTATTTAGAACATCAGGACAATCTAGTAGTAAAAAATTATATAAAGTAATAAGAGAAGGAAATTATACAAATTTCCCTGGATTATATGGATTCCTATTTAGAAACTGTGATACACTTCCACTTAGCTCAAATAAAAGAACAATGATTGAGTTTATGAAAGCAGTTGATATAATTTTAAATAGAGGAGACTTTATACTAATATATCCAGAACAAAGTATGTGGTGGAACTATAAAAAACCAAAGCCACTAAAAAATGGAGCATTTAAATTCGCTGCAAGAAATGATGTTCCAATTATCCCAATATTTATAACAATGCAAGATAGCACAATAATTGGAAAAGACGGATTCCCTGTGCAAGAATATATAATCAACATAGACAAACCAATTTATCCAGATGAAAATTTAACTGAAAGAGAAAATATGCAAATTATGAAAGATAAAAACTTTGAGGTATGGAAAAGAATATATGAGGACTTTTATAAAATGCCACTTGAATATGAATGTGATAAAGAAAAAGAAAAGGTAGAAAATATTTCTTAAAATTGGAGAATTTTATGGAACCAAAAAAAATTATTTACTATAATGATGAATTAAATGATGAATTTTCTAAGGCAGAAATTAAACCAAGAATAATTGATGAAAAGTATAACTATAACAAAAATCCCTTATGGGATTTTTGTTCGCTAATTATTCAAAACATAATAAGTATGCCAATTAAAGTACTATATGCAAAAATAAAGTTTAGAATTAAATATATTGGAAAAGAAAAATTTAAAAAATGTAAAAATACTGGCTATTTTATATATGGAAATCACACACAGAGTTTTGCAGATACATTCTTGCCAAGTATTGCAAATTACCCAAAAAGAAATTTTTTAATTGTAAATCCAGAAAATGTTTCAATGAAAGGACTTAAAACTTTTGTAGAAATGCTTGGTGCAATACCAATTCCAAGTAA
>CANQZZ010000054.1 GCA_947628465.1 uncultured Clostridia bacterium | reverse complement strand
TAAATTTTAAAATTACAATTTTACTAAAAATATTGAAAACCCCAGAAAAAATATCTGGGGTTTTGTCAACAGTCTGAAAAGAAAATGAGAAAATCTCATTTTCTTTTTAATATGTCATTAAATTTTCTTACCTATATAATAATTTTTCTTACCTCTTTTTATTATTAAATAAGTATTATTTGTAAGGTAAGTATTATCAATTGTTCTTTCTAGATCATTTACTTTTTCGCCTTTTATTTCTATACTATTGTTTGAAATAAATTCCCTTGCTTGTCTTTTGCTTTGTGCAACTCCCATATCCACTAAAACATCTACTATGTTTTTATTTAATTCTATATTTTTTATTTCGTTTCCTTTAAAGGCTTCCTCTAATTCTTCATTTGATAAATCACTAAAATTACCTTTAAATAGAGCCTCACTAATTCTAATTGCTTTTTCATATTCTTCTTTTCCGTGCAAGTCTGTTATAATTTCTCTTGCAAGTATTTTATGAGCTTCCCTTAATTCTGGCTTTTCATTGTGCACTTTTTCTATTTCTTCTATTTCTTCCTTGCTTAAAAATGTTAGTTTCTTTAAATAGCTTATAATCATTGAATCTTCAAGATTTATTAAGTATTGATATAGCTCATAACTTGATGTTTTATTTTTATCAAGCCATAATGCATTTCCTTCTGTTTTTCCAAATTTAACTCCATTAGAATCTGTAACTAAAGGCATAACCATACCATAAGCAGTTTTGTCTGTTTTTCTTCTAATTAATTCTATCCCAGATGTTATATTTCCCCATTGGTCTGAGCCTGCAACTTGAAGAATGCATCCTTTTGTTTCATATAAATGTAAGAAATCTAGTGCTTGCAGAATCATATATGAAAACTCTGCATAAGTAATACCTGTTTCCATCCTTGATTTTACTTTATCCTTTGCTAGCATATATCCTACATTAAAGTATTTTCCATAGTCTCTTAAGAAATCTATAACATTTATATCTTTTGTCCAGTCATAATTATTAACTACTTCAAATCCAAATATCTCTTTTGCTTGTTTTGTTAATCCTTCTATATTGTGCTGAACTTCCTCTTTAGTAATCATTGGTCTTTCAGCAGTTGGTTTAGGATCCCCAATTAAGCCTGTTGCTCCACCTATTAATAAAATAGGTTTATGACCATATTTTGCAAGTCTTTTTGAAATTAAAAATGATGAATAATGTCCTATATGCATACTATCTGCTGTTGGGTCTGTTCCTATATAAAATGTCAACTTTTCATTGTTTAATTTGTTTATTAATTCTTCATCACTTATATCTTGTACTAATCCTCTCCATTTTAAATCTTCATATAAATTCATTTTATCTCCTCCTACATTAGTGGTGCAAACACTCTTAAAATTGCTTGCCACATCCCTTTTATAATTCCACATTTAGATTCTTTTAATGTTACTTTATGAGATTTCTCTATAGCACTCACTATATCTTGTTTTACATCTGGTATTATATTTGTATCTTTCATATAAATTCCACACTCGAAATGCAAATACAAACTTCTATAATCCATATTAATTGTTCCAACTGTTGCAACTTCGTCATCCGAAATAAATACTTTGCTATGTATAAATCCTGGTGTATAAGTATATATTTTAACTCCACCTTTTATTAATGCATTAAAATATGATTGTGTTACATCATAAACTAATTTTTTATCTGGTATTCCGGGAACAATAATTCTTACATCTACACCTCTTCTTGCAGCTAAAACTAAACTGTTAATTACATCTGTATCAATTATTAAATATGGTGTATAGATGTAAACATATTTTTTTGCTTGATTTATAATATTTAAGTATACATCTTCTCCTGTAATTTCATCATCTAATGGACTCTCTCCATAAGGTACAACAAATCCATTTTCTGAATATTTATTTTCAAATTCATATTTATATTTTGCATAATCTTTATCTTCATTTCTAAAGGCATTCCACATTTCCAAAAACATTACTGTAAAATTCCAAACTGCTTCGCCTTTAATCATAATTCCATTGTCTTTCCAATGTCCATATTTGCTGTTTACATTTATGTATTCGTCTGAAATATTGATTCCACCTGAAAATACTGTATGTCCATCTATAATTGTCATTTTTCTGTGGTCTCTATTATTCATAATAATACCTGAAAATGGAGACAATTTATTAAACAAAATGCATTTTATTCCATCTTTTTCAAGCTCTTTAGGAAAACTTTCTGGAAGCATTGCAATAGATCCCATATCATCATACATTACTCTAACATCTACGCCTTGTTTTGCTTTTTCCTTTAAGATATCTAATATTTGATTCCACATCTTGCCTTTGTTAATGATAAAATATTCCATGAAGATAAACTTTTCTGCCTTTTTTAATTCTTCAAGCATTACAGGAAATACATCATCTCCGAGTGGATAATACTTTACTTCATTATTTTTTGTTACAGGAAATCCTGCAAACTCGCTGATATATCGTAATTGTCCTAAATTCTTATCTTGTATTTCTTTTTCTATATTTTCATCTTGAACTAAATATTTTTGTCCGTCTTTTATATTTTTATTGATATTTTTTAATATTTTACTATTGTTTTTACTTTTATTTAATATGATAAACAAAAGTGTACCTATTAGTGGAAATAGCATTATTACAATTATCCATATTAAATCACTACTTAGTCTTTTACTATTTTTTATAATTGTAAGCACTATTAATACACTAAAAATTCCGTACAATATTTGAATAACATGTAAGTATTCACCTAGTTTTAGATATATAAATAAACTTAGTAATATTTGTAATAACAATCCTAGTGCAACTATACTACCTCTTTTTATTGCAAGCCACATATGCTTTTCTCCCTTATCTATTAATATTGTGATTATATAACAGAAGGCAAATAATTTCAAGTATTTCGCAGTATGCTATATGATATGTTGTGTAATATTTTATATAAAAAAGAGAAGTAATTAGCAATATTTTGCCTTTTACTTCTCATCAATTTGTTTTCTATTTAAAATCTAACTTAATAATGATTCATTATATCTGGAGATGTAATATGAACATCAAAGTTACCATTTAATGTATGCATTTTAGTTATTGTATAATCATTATAACAATATATATTAGTACCCCCATCATTAAGTGAACAAACTTTTATTGTTTTATCTTCAAAAGCATCTTTATTTGCTTTTTCAATAATTTCTTCCATTGTAATTTTTCCTTCTAAAAGAGCTGTTCTTAAATCATATTCTACATTATTTATTTTTATTTTTACTTCTCCACCGTAAGAAAAAATGTTATATGGATATTTGTCATTTTCATATGCTTTAATTATTGTTCTTTCTTCTACATCATTTGTTTTATTAAAAATCAATTCAAATGGTATTTCTGCTTTATGAATTTCATTTTTATTTAAGTTATTATAAACTTCCATTCCTAATATTTTTATTCCAAGTCCATCTTGAAATCCTGTTTCTGATTCCATATCAAGTCTGTGATATTTCGTTACAGTATATAGTAATGCTTTAAATTCAATACTTCCTCCGTCTTTTAATTTAAATGGAATTGGTACTAATAATACTAGTGTAATAATAATTACTATAAATAAAATTATTTTCTTTTTCATAATATCACCTTTTTACCCTTTTATTATAATACAATTTACTGTGCAAAAAAGTTTCATTTTTGATATTTATATTATAGCATATAATTTTATTATTTTTTTATTAACTCACTTGTATATTGGATACCATTTATTTTAACATTAAGGAATAGTTTTTTATTTAGCATATTTTTATTAATATCATATTTAAACTTAAACCAATTATCTTCTTGTAATGTGCTTAAATCTCTTTCATAATATATATTTCCTTCTCCATCTGTTATATTAATTGTTTCATTTTTTAATTTTTCCCATTCGTCTAAATCACCACTTTCGCCAAATTCTATTATATCAATGAAATTATCAATTTTAGCTTTTAACACAAGTCCAATTTCAGTAACTGCTATTTTTTCTATCTCTACCCCTGGTATTTCATCTTTTAATTTTAATTCAGTTGTTTCTCTCTCATAAAATTTTTCTGGCACATTAATTTCGAAAATCCACTCAGCATCTGATATAGTAAATTCTTCTATTTGTTCTGATTCTGTATTTGCATTTTCTCTTACATAATATCCTAAATCGAAAATTCTTATATATAACTTTTTACTTCTTGGAAATCCTTTACTTGACTCCATTTTTATTTTTGATATTATATTTCTGTTCTCTAGCTTTGCACTTATTTTTTCATTTCTTGTATGATCACAAAGTTGTATTGCATAAACATTGTGTTTGTCATATTTTACTCCTAATTCTTCATAAATAAAAGGAGTAACTCTATCATATTCTTCATTTGATTTTAAATGCATTCTTGGACAAATAGTATATATATTATTTTCATCATCATACACAGCAAAACTATAATTAAAATTTTGAGAATCTACTTGTACTTCATCCGAAAATTTAAAATTTATTTGTGATTCGAAATAGTCATCTGTTACGATTAGTGAATCAACTTTTACACTTACATTATCCTGTGTAACATAGTCCATTTGTATATTTTCATAATAACCAGATTCCATTGCATCTTTAACTGCTCCATTACCTATTTCGTATTCTCTATTTTGATATTCTTTAAATTCAATATTCCATTTGATTTTTGCATATATTGTTGGTGAAATACATGCTACTATAACTATCGTAGCTAAAATTGCTACTACATTTGCTACCTTAATTTTTTTCATATTTCTCTCCTCCTTTGCTTTGTTTAAAATTCTTTGGTAATTATTCTCTTTATTAAATTTCTCTTTTGAAAAGTTTTCATATATGTTATTTTTCATAGTTTTATTGCTCCTTTCCAAAATTTACTTTTAATTCTTTTAATGTCCTGTAAATATATGTCTTTATGGTGGATTCATTTATTTCTAGTTCTTTTGAAATTTCTGATATTTTTAATCCTAAAGCATAGTATAAATAGAAAATTTTTGCTATTAACACATTTTTGTTGTTTAAATAATTCCATATTCTTTCTACATTTTCTTGATTTATGACATCCGCTTCTAAATCAACATTTGAAGGTATTTGTACTTCATTTGATTCTTCATCTTTAGAAAAACATATAATATTTGCTTTTTGATTATATTGATTTCTATAATATTTTTTTAAAATGTTTTTTGCAATTCCTATCATATATGCTTTTTCATCTTTTAGTTTTATATAATGCTTTCTTTCTATTGTTTGATACAATTCTACATAGCTATCTTGCAGAATTTCATTGACATCATCTAGGTTTTGGCATTTGCATATTATAAATTTTAATACGCAGTTATATGTGTTATCATAAATATCATCAAAATTATTTAGTTTAATTAGAGTACTCATTTTTCCACCTTTCACCTTATAAGTGTAACGTTTTTCTTTAAAAGTTTCAAATTTTGCAAAAAAAAGAAGTAATTAGCAACATCTTGCCTCTTACTTCTCTTTGATTGTTTATTTAATTATTTTTTAATTTGCATTCCGTCTTTAAATGCTTCTCCTACTCTTTCTGTAACTTTATAATATCCATGTGTATATGGATCAAAAGCTATTGCATCTACTTTTGAAACATCTACTTTATCTCCATCCATTACACTTTCATCTGCAGTAACATTAACTACTTTTCCAATAACTCCTGCTCCATACTCATCATTTTGATATTCTATAAATTCACATTCTAAACAAATTGGAAATTCATTAATAATTGGTGCATCTACTTTTTGTGATTTCGTTACTGACAATCCACTATTTTCAAATTTATTTGGTGTATTATTTCCTGATGCAATACCAAAATAATCTGCTTCTACAACATGTCTGCTATCTGCGATACTTACTGTAAATGCATTTCTTTCTTTGATATTTTTTACGGTTTTATGTGTTTCTGTTAAATTTAATATAACTTGATTTCTTGATAGCATAGTTCCCCATGCTGCATTCATTACATCAACACTTCCATCTTCATTGTATGTTGCAACCATTAATACTGGCATTGGAAATATTGCTTCTGTAGTTTTTATATCTTTTCTCATTAAAAAATCCTCCTTTAATTTTTTATTTATATTATATTATCATAATTTACAATTTTTATAAATATATTTCTTATATTTATGTATTAAATTATTGTTCGAATCATACCATAAAGGGCAGATAATTTTCAACTAATTATCTGTCCTAACTATTATAATTTACATCCCCATTACATTTACACATTATTCTACTTTATACGATATATTTTCTATCCTATAGCCTTTCTCTTTTATCTCACCTATTTTTCCTTTTTTACTGTTTTTTATATATTGTATCTCATAATATATTTCTTTTTTGTTTTCATTAAACCATTTTTCTATTTCTTTTACTGCTTCAGGTTTATAATACACTTGCCAATATTCATTTTTACTTATATCTTTTACTATTGCTATTTTTTCATCTTCATAATAATGCTTATATCCAACTTTATATCCTAATTGTCTTGCTATTGCGCCAATTATATTCGAATGAGGTATTTTATTTTCTGAATATAGACCTAACTGCTCTGCTATATCTGATGCCAAACAATAATTATTTTGTATTTTTATATCTATTTTTGATTTTATGCTTTCTATTTCATTTTTCACTTCTTCTAATCCTAATTCTAAATTATCTACTCTTATATTATTTTCTTTCATATAATTTATTGCGTTTTGCATTATATCAATCAATTGATTTGAATTATTACTTTTATTTACTATATGCTTATATCTTTTTTCGACTTCAATGAAATATTTTCTTATTCTTCTACCATTATCATTATTTTCTATCATGCAAATTTCTTTTGCTGTATCTATAGTTAAATAATATTCCTTTGTTGGTCTTCCTCCTATAGGTTTTTCGTTTTTTAACGAAAAACTTATAAAATCAATATTTTTCTCAAATTTGTACTTTGTAATTCTTTCTTTTATCCAATCATTATATTTTGTTTTTGTATCTTCTCCTCTTAAAACATAAAACATCTCTCTTGCATTAATTAGCTTTTCTTTGCTATCACTTTCATAAATTGGTATTATACCTTCTTCTACTTTTTTTATTTCTATATATATCAATCCTTTCACTTTTTATTTTAATCTTTGTTGAATTTTGTGGCGAATTGCCATGAATTAAATTTAATAGATTTTAATTTATTTTATACTATCATAATTTACAATTTTTGTAAATATATTTCTTATATTTTACATATTATTTGATATTAAAAAATTATTGTTCGAATCATACCATAAAGGACAGATAATTTTCAATTTATTATCTGTCCTATTTTTTACCTATATTTTCTCATCTAATACTATTATTTTTCTTACTCCACTTAAATTACTATGTTCCGGTTCTAAGATGTCTCCATAATTATATATTGCTACAGTTTGACCAACTTTTATTTGTTCAAAATTAATATCAGTTTCATTCCATTTTATTTTTAAAACATCCTCTATATTATCCAAATATACGCTAAAATAATATTCTCCTCTATGATTTTTATCATTTATATTTAAACCTTTTACTGTTACTTCCTTTACACCATAAATTTCTGAATCAGATATTTCTGTTATAGTAGCATAAAATACATCTGGATATTTTTGTTCTGAAACCTCTTCAGAAAGTTTATTTGTCAATCTAAAAAATGCATTTCTATAATATAAATGTCCATATGTCATTACTCCTAAAGATATTGCTAATATAATACATATTGTCAATTTTAATATTAGTAGTTTTTTATTATATTTCTTTATATATTTAACCTTTCGGTCATCTCGTTTTAAATCATTAATCTTTAATTCTCTTTGCATATCTTTTAAAATTTTTCTACATTCTCTACAATCCTTTAAATGCTCTTCAATATAATTATTGGTTTCTTCATTTGTTAGTTTTTCAATGTAATTTGGTAATAAATCTTGAATAATTTTACAATCTCTTTTTTCTTTCATATCAATCAACCTCCTTTAATTGATTCTTTCCTCGATAAAATGTTACTCTAGCCCAGTTCTCTGTTTGATTCAAAATAATTCCTATTTCTTTAAAACTCAGTTCTCCTGTTATTCTTAAATAAATTACTTCTCTTGTTTTCTCATCTAATTTTTGCATTGCTCTATATAAAGACATTTTTTCATCATTTAAAATTGTTTGTTCTTCTGTATTATTATCTGATCCGAATTTCTAACAGTTGTCCATCAAGATTTACAAACTTTTTATTTTTCTTGCAGTAGTCATACCATAAATTTTTAGCAATCTGACATAACCATACTGATATCTTACATTCACCTTTATATGTATTAATTTTCTTAACAGCTTTATAAAAAGTTTCTTGAGTCAATTCTTCAGAAATATCATTATTTCGAGTTAAACAGAATAAGTATTTATTTACTGTTTCAAAATATTGCTCATATATTTCTTCCATATCCTGCATAACTTTTATCCTCCTTTGATTATATGACGACTCAAATTGAATTTCGTTACAAGATTTATAAAATTTTTTAATTATTTATGAATTTATCTGTTAATATTTTTAACTAAATATTCATAAATTATTTTACTATATCATATAAAATAAAGCCAGATTAAAAGAAAATCTGACTTTACTAAATTTAATATAAATATTATTTTTTTACTAATTCAATCCTTTGTCCGTTATCTAACTGTAATGTAATAGTTTCACTTTCGTTGTACATTGTCATATTAAATACTAATAATTGTTTATCTATTTTATCCATATTTTCTATATTAAATATCATAGCAGTATTTGAAAGTGTATATTC
>CANQZZ010000053.1 GCA_947628465.1 uncultured Clostridia bacterium | reverse complement strand
AAGGAAAGTGATATTTTGAATAAGAATATTGGTATATTAGGTGGAGATTTAAGAATTATATTTTTAAGTCAAATGCTTGCAAAAGATGGATATAAAGTTTATACGTACGGAATAGAAAAAGCAGATACTTATGATTTAGACGAAAGCATAGTAAAATGTGAAACGCAAGATATATTATTAAAAAATTGTGATAATATAATAAGTGGAATACCATTTTCAAAAGATGGGATATATATAAATGCGCCATTTAGTGATAATAAAATATTAATAGATGCTGTTTTTTCAAGTTTTAAAAATAAAAGTTTAATTGCTGGAAGCATAAAACAAGATATAAAAGAAAAAGGCTTAAAAAATGAAATAAATATTATAGACTTAATGGAAGATGAAGCGCTAACTATATTAAATGTAATACCAACTGTAGAAGGTGCGTTGCAAGTAGCAATGGAGAACACATCATTTACGATTCATGGTAGTAAATGTTTAGTTTTAGGCTTTGGAAGAATAGGAAAGCTATTATCAAAAACTTTAAAAAATTTAGGTGCGAATGTTGGATGTATGGCTAGAAAACAAAGAGATTTGGCATGGATTAAAGCTTGTTGCTACAAAGATATTTATATAAATGATTTAAGTAAAAATTTGAATGATTATGATATAATTTTTAATACAATACCAGCATTAATATTGGATGATGAAAAATTAAAAATATTGAAAGATAAAAATAATAATGTTACAATAATAGAACTAGCATCTAAGCCAGGAGGAATAGATACAAAAAAAGCAAAAGAATATAACTTAAAAGTTATTGATGCTCTAGGACTTCCGGGAAAGGTTGCACCATTTACTTCGGCAAAATATATAAAACAAAGTTTAGATAATTTATTAGATAAATAAGAGGGGGAAAAACAAAGTGACAATATTACAATCAATAATATTAGGAATAGTACAAGGACTTACAGAGCTTTTGCCAATATCAAGCTCAGCACATTTATATATTATTCCATGGATTTTTAATTGGAACATACCAGAATCATTTGATGTAGCTCTGCATTTCGGAACATTACTTGCAATAGGAATATTCTTCTTTAAAGATTGGATAGAATTAATAAAGGGAGGATATAACTTAGCAATAAAAAAGAAAAAATCAGTAGAAGGAAGAATGTTTTGGTATTTAGTTATTGCAACAATACCTGGAGGAATAATAGGATTTATATTAGATAAATATGCAGAAGGAATACTTACAAAACCTCTTATAATAGCAATAGCATTAATTGTAATGGGTATAGTATTATACTTAATAGATAAATATGCAAAAAAAGAAACAGAGTATAAAGACATGACATTTAAGCAAACATTTTTAATTGGATTATCTCAAAGCTTAGCATTTATTCCAGGAGTATCACGCTCTGGAATTACAATGACAACAGGAAGAGCCTTAGGAGTAAAAAGAGAAGCGGTTGCAAAATATTCATTTATGCTATCTACACCAATAGTTCTTGCAGCAACAATATTTAAATTAAAAGATTTCATAGAGTATTTTTTAGTAGCAAATATATCTGGAATAATTGCATTTGCAATGGGTGTACTAATGAGCTTCGTTGTAGGAATATTAGTAATAAAATTTTTATTAGAATATTTGAAAAAGGGAAGTTTCAAAGTATTTGCAATTTATAGAATAATAGTAGGAATACTAATAATAGGAATATATTTAATGAAATAGGGAAAAAGGGGCCTGGCCCCTTTTTCCCTAAAATAATCCCCACACTATTTTTAATAATAGGTGGGGATTTATTTATGCTAAAATTTTTCTACCTAACTCTGTAATTGTTCCTGCTCCAACAGTAAGAATTATATCATTTGGACAGGCTCTTTGTCTTATATATTTTACTATATCATCAAAAGATGAAATATAAACAGCATTTTTGCCAAGCTCATTAATTTTATTTACTAAGTCTTTAGAAGAAATATTATATGTATTTGATTCTCTTGCTGCATATATATCAGTTACTATTATATTATCAAAATTTGTTAAAACATTAGCAAAGTCGTCTAAAAGATTCTTTGTTCTGCTATAAGTATGTGGTTGAAATACAATCCAAGATTGACGATATGTTTTATTTTTTAAAGCATTATATGTTGCAAGTATTTCACTAGGATGATGTGCATAATCATCATAAATATCAATATTTTGGTAAGAACCTACTAATTCAAATCTACGATTGGCACCAGTAAATTTTAAAAGAGCAGATTTTATATCATATTTATCAATTCCATATTCGGTGCAAAGTGCTATACAAGCAAGTGCATTTAATACATTGTGTCTTCCTGGAACAGATAATTTAATTTCCAAGAAATAATTATTGTTATGATAAACATCGAATTTTGGAAAACCTTTATCATCAAAAACAATATTTCTTGCAACAAAATTTGCTTTGCTGTTTTCAATAGCAAAAGTTACACATCTTGCTTCGCAAGAAGAACGAAGTGCTAAACAATTTTCATCATCTGCATTTGTAACTAGCAAACCATCATAAGGAAGAATTGCTACATATTTTGCAAATGCTTTTTTTATATTATCTAAATTTTTAAAATAATCTAGATGGTCATTATCTATATTTAAAACTATAGTAGATTTAGGGCTGAATTTTAAAAAGCTCTCTACATATTCGCATGACTCTAGTATAAAATAATCGCTATTTCCAACTCTATTATTTCCATTAATTTGTTTTAATATTGCACCTACTTGTATTGTAGGGTCAAGACCAGCCTCTAAAAAGCATAGAGAAACCATTGAAGTAGTTGTAGTCTTTCCATGTGTTCCTGCAATACCAATAGTATCTTTATATATTCTTGTAATATATCCAACAAAATCTGACCTTTCAACAGTAGTAATATTATTTTTTCTTGCTTCTACAAGTTCAGGATCATCTTGTTTAATTGCTGCTGAATATACAACAAGGTCAGCTTTTTTTACTAAACTAGTATCGTGACCAATAGAAACATAGATTCCATGACTAGCTAATCTATCAGTTATTTTACTTTTAGTAGCGTCAGAACCAGTAACAAAAGCTCCAAAATTCTTAAGAATTTCGGCAATACCACTCATACTGATTCCACCAATACCAATCATATGTATATGTTTATATTTTTTTAAGTTTTCCATATTTGTATTTAAATTAACCATTTTAGAAATTACCGCCTTTCTCACGAAAGAAATTATATATGTAAAATTGAAAAAATTCAATAATTTCAGATAAAATTTATATATTTTACTGAAATTAAAGTAACAATGTAATAAAAATTATTCAAATAAAGCATGTATTAAGCAATATAAACAATTTGTATATAATATGCAATAGTTATAAAAAAGTTAATAATAATAAAAAAATAATATGTAAAATAAAGAAGGAAAAAAACTTTTTTTGGCGAATATAATATACATACATAGATAAAAAATATGTATAAATATAATAAAAACATTGGAAGGCGGTGCTACACAAAATGCAAATAACAGATGTACGTTTAAGAAAGGTAAATTCAGAAAACAGAATGAAAGCTGTTGCTTCTGTAACATTCGATAATGAATTCGTAATTCATGATATTAAAGTTATCGAAAGTCAAAATGGATTATTTATAGCTATGCCAAGTAGAAAGACTCCTAACGGAGAATTTAAAGATATAGCTCATCCAATCAATGCTGAAACAAGAGAAAAAATTCAAACAGCTATTTTAGAAGCATACAATGCTCCAGAGGCTGAAGGAGTTAGTGAAGAATCAGCAGAATAATAAAATAAATAAAAGCACCTTTTAAGGTGCTTTTTTCTTTTACATATATATTTTTTAGAATTATGTCATATTTTATAATTAATTATATTATAAAGCAAAGAATTTTTTTCAAAATTCTGCTAATATTTCTTGATATTTTTTCTATTATATTGTATGATATTATAAGTAGAAAAAGGAAATGTAATAATGGAGGAAACAACAATGAAAAAAATATTTTTAGTAAGTATTATACTAACAATAATGCTAATATCATTGGGAACAGCCACTTTTGCTGTAGAAACTAAAAACACAATGGAAACAAATACAGCAAGTGAGCTAATGGATATGAAAAACGAGGTGAAAACACAGCAGGAAGAATATCAAAGGAAATATGGTTCAGAGACTTATGGAAATACAGCATTAATATTAAATGCTATTAGGATATATAGCATACCTTTATGCTTTATAGGAATAGCAATGGGTGCTCTATATCAATATGTCATTGGAACTAGAAGATTAGATATGAGACACAAAGGATTTGCCTTAATTGTAACATTTATAACGATACTTGTTATATGCCAAGTATTACCATTAATATTTGCAATAGTAGTAAGAGGTTGGAGGGGTTAAAAAGCATGAAAGTTTTATTTGCAGTTAATAATGATGATATTTCGAATGCAATTTTAAAAAAATATCAAAAAAATTACAGAGAAATATTATCATATAAAAATGTATATTACTTTAATGCAATTGTAAAAGAATTACAAAAGGATAGAACTTATGATAGAGTAGTTATCAGTGAAGATTTAGAGCCATTTGCTAATAATAATTATGATGCAATAGATAAATTTTTATTTGAGAAATTAGATAACATAAGTGATGAAGCAACTAATGAAGAAGGTAATGATACAGATATTATATTTATATGTAGTGACAGAAGAAATAAATCAGATAGTATGCTATCTAAATTATTTGGGATAGGAATATATAGTGCTATAATAGGACAAGACAGAAGCACTGATGAAGTTTGCAGATTAATACATCAGCCTAGAACAAAGAAAGAAGCAAAGCAATACTATAAAATAGAAATAGATAATGTTAATTATCAAACAGAAAGTGAAGATAGTGTTAGTGAAGCAGAAGTGCAAAATATATTAGCACATTATAAAAGACTTGGAAGGAATGAAGACAAATATGTAGATAGCTTTAATAACATTGTTTCACAATATAATGATGCACAATTAAAAATTATAATAAGATATCTACCTATAGGTGTAAAAGCAGTTTTGGAAGAAAGGTCTCCAAAATATCAGCAATTAGCATCATTTGGTGGAAATAATGCAGCAACAAATACGCAACTTAATAACTATAATAATTATAGGAAAAACAAGAGAGAGGAAGTAAAAAAAGCTCAATCTATACAAGTAGAAATGCTTGATGATGAATCAAACAAAGTAAACATGTCAAAACCAATTGTTATACCATCAGAAGTTAATAAAAATCAAGTTAAAAAGTTGATAACAAATACAAGACCACAGGAGAGTTTTGAAGAAGTAGGAGGAAGTCCTTTTGATGATGAAATTAATAATTCAACATTTGCAGAGTTAGATGAATTAATTGAAAACTCTCATGTAGTTGATAATGATAGCAATGAAAGTAACGAAGTAGAAGATTATGAATCAAATCTTGACCAAAATCAAAGTATAGAAGAAAATGAAATAGTAGAAAGTGCTCCAGTAAAAAGAGGAAGAGGTAGACCTAGAAAAATAGTACCTGCATCAGAAATGCAAGAAAACAAGCCAAAAAGAGGAAGAGGTAGACCTAGAAAAAATCCTCCAGTAGAAGATGTTAAAGAACAAGAAAATACAGAAAATGATGATGAATTAATAGACTTATTTAATATTGATGATGAATTAAATGAAAAAGAAGAAACTGGAGAATTAAAAGAAAATTATACTGCTGAAGATGATTCTATTGATTTATTTGATTTAGATGACAGCGAGCCAATTGTAAATACTCCTGAAGAATATACAGCAGATAGTGATAATGATATAGATTTATTTGATTTAGCATCTGATGATAATGAAGAACCAGATAAGGTTATAGCAAATAATAATATCGAAGTTAATAGTATTGAAAATAATAATATAGATAACAACAATGAATTAGATGATTTTAATTTTGAAGATATAGATAAAGATACAAATATCGTTAATACACAGTATAGACCAGTTCAAAATTCTAATTTAGCAGATTCGCTTACAAAAGATAAAAAAATAGTAAGTTTTGTAGGAACAACAAAAAATGGTACATCATTTATTGTAAATAATGCAGCACATTTGCTTGCGTCAATGGGAATACAAACTGCAATATTAGATATGACAAAAACAAAAAATGCATATTATATATATACAAACAGTGAAGAACAATTAATGAAAACAGCTCAGGAAAGTATAAATAAATTAAGAAGTGGTATAGCTGATGGAGTTAAAGTTAATAAAAATCTAACTGTATACACTTCACTACCAGAAGAGGAAAATCAATATACAGATGCAGAAAATATACTATCTACACTTGTAAAAAACTATTCAGTAGTTTTAATAGATTGTGATTTTGATACTCCTATGGAATACTTTAGTGCTTCTCAAGAAATATATCTTGTACAAAGCATGGATGTATTAACAATGCAACCACTTACAGCATTTTTACGAAATATGCAATCTAAAGGAGTACTTAAACAAGAAAAATTAAAAATTGTAATTAATAAAAGTGTAAATATAAAAAGTGTATCAATAAAAACATTAATAGGAGGAATATCAAAATATAATGATCCTTCTATGTCATATATGAAAGATTTATTTGATAGGGAAAGTGTTCCATATTGTGTAATACCATTTGAAATGCAAAACTATATTAAGTATTTAGACTCTGTAATAACATGTTCAATATCATTAAATGGATATAGCAAACAATTTATGACTGCATTAAAAGAGTTATGCAATATGATATATCCATTAATAAACAAACAAACATATTCACCAAGAGGAGATAGATACAGCAATGATTTTTCAAATAATATGAATGATACATTAAAAAAGATGAAAAGAAAATACCAATAAAAAGACGTTGAATAAGAGGTGATAACTTGAACTTATTTTTTATCATTATAATATTACTAGTTTTAATTATAATAGGATTAATAGTATATAATTTAAACATATATAAAAAAATAAAATCTTTTAGCAATATAAGTGATAGAATATCTAACTTAAATGTATTACAAGATTTTTTAGATACAATAGGAAAAGATTCTTCTGTTAAAAACAAACTAGAAATAATAAACAACATATTAATAGAAAAATTTTCAATAAAGTATTCAACAATAGTTGTATTTAATGGAGCAGAATATGAAATTAAAGCTTCAAATGTTGATGAAAAACATTGGGAAACTATGAAAAATCTTCATACAGAAGAAATGTTTAAAGATAGTATAGAAACAGCAACACCAAAATATGTTACTATTAATGGACCAGAAGAAAAATTAAGTTATCAAAAATTAGAAATGAAAAGAGCAAAATCAGCAATGTTTTTCCCTTTATATATAGACAATATATATATAGGATATTGGATTATAGAAAGTAGTGAAGCACATGCTTTTGATAATATCGACACAAGTGTACTAGGTGTAGTAAGGGAAAATATAGTAGCAGTAATAAAAACTGTTTCTTATCAAAATACAATAGAAAATATATATAGAATAGATAAAAATACAGGATTAAATTCTGCTGAATATTTATATGGAAAAGGGAAAAGAATAATAGATAAGTATCCACAAAGTTCTATATGTATGTTTAGTATTATGAATATAGAACAAATAAATGAAAAATTCGGAAGAAATATAGGTACAGACATAATTGTTAGAATAAGTAATGCAATTAAAAAAAGTATTGCATCACAGTATGTTTTTGTAAGATATATGGGACCTAAATTTGCAATAGCTTTTTCAGGTGTAGATATGGACTCAGTTTTAGAATTTATAAAGAATTTGAAAGAAGAAATAGAACAAATAAAGGTACCAGTAAAGAAAATAAAAGATGGGAAAAAGCAAAAAGTAATATGTGCTGTGCCAATTACTAATTTTGTCCTTACAACTTATTACAAAGGAACGGGATTAGAATCTGTAACTAAAAAATTAGAAGAATACTTAGATGATTGTGATAAAAATGAAAGTAATATTAATTGTATATAGGAGGTAATATTATGATAAGTGATAAAACAATGAACTTTAAGGTAGAAAGAGATAAAAACATAAAAGCAAAAGAAATATTAAAAGAAGTATATGAAGCATTAGTTGAAAAAGGATATAACCCAATAAATCAAATAGTTGGATATATTTTATCAGGAGATCCAACATATATAACAAGCCATAATAATGCTAGAAATTTAATTAGAATGATTGAAAGAGATGAATTACTAGAAAATATGGTTAAGAATTATATAGGATTAGAAGATTAATATGAGAGTATTAGGAATAGATTATGGAGAAGCAAGAGTAGGAATAGCAATAACTGATGAATTAAAAATAACAGCACAAGGGTTAAAAACAATTAAACACAATGGTAATGACAAACTACTATTATCTGAATTAGATAAAATAATTAATCAATATGAAATAGAAACAATAGTAGTAGGAATGCCACTTTACCTAAATGGTGACAAAAGCAAAAGAGCAGAAATAACAGAACAGTTTATTCACAAATTAAAATGTAAATATAATAAAATAAAAATAGTATCACAAGATGAAAGACTAACAACTGTACAAGCTCACAGAACGATGAATGACTTGGATATCAATAAAAAAAGAAAAAAAGATTTAGTAGATACCATATCAGCAGTATACATATTAGAAACTTATATAAATAAAAATTAATATATTGCAAAAAATATAACTATATGATATAAGTAATATGATTTTAATATTAATAAAATAATAAAAACTTGAAAGGAGACAAAAGAATAATGGATTTTGAAAATAATGATGAAATGGATGAAGAATTAGACAACATTATAGTTTTAAATGATGAGGAAGGAAAAGAAGTACAATTTGAATTTTTAGATTTAATAGAATATGAAGATGAAGAATATGTAATTTTATTACCAGT
>CANQZZ010000052.1 GCA_947628465.1 uncultured Clostridia bacterium | reverse complement strand
CGATTTTTCTTACGGAAATACTTGACAAAAGCAAAAAAATAGTGTAAAGTAATATAGCATTACGTTTTTTAAACGAATAATGAGGGATGGTAATATGGAAAAGAATGTTAAGATAAGTATGCTTTGCCAATATTATGGCAAAATATTAACTGAAAAACAATTAGCAATCTTAGAAGATTACTATGACAATGATTTATCTCTATCAGAAATAGCACAAAATCAAAATATTACAAGACAGGCGGTTAGAGATATAATAAAGAAAGGAGAGAATAAACTTTTCGAATTGGAAGAAAAGCTTGGAATTATGAAAAGGATGTTAAAACAGGAAGAAAAAATCGCAGTAATACTATCAGAAATTACAAGAATTCAAGAAAAATCTACTGATAAACAAGTAGCACAAATTCTAACACATGTAAAAAAAGAATTAAACTGTTTAGTATAAAGGGGGATTAAGGATGGCTTTTGAAGGTCTATCTTCGAGACTACAAGCAATTACAAGAAAACTTGGTGGAAAAGCAAGAATAACAGAAAGTGATTTAAAAGAGGTTATGCGTGAAGTAAAGCTAGCTCTTTTAGAAGCAGATGTAAACTATAAAATTGTAAAGGACTTTATAAACACAGTACAAGAAAAAGCATTAGGGCAAGACGTACTTAAGTCACTTACACCAGGACAACAAGTTATAAAAATAGTAAGAGATGAAATGACTGAGCTATTAGGTGGGACTTTGAGCAAAATTAATTTCACACCAAATCCACCAACAATAATAATGCTAGTAGGACTTCAAGGTTCTCGGAAAAACAACAACAGCAGGAAAGCTTGCAAATCTATTAAGAAAACAAGGAAAAAAGCCATTACTAGTTGCATGTGACGTATATAGACCAGCAGCTATTAAACAATTACAAGTAGTAGGGAACAGCTTAAATATTCCAGTTTTTGCAAATGAAAACACAAAAGATGTAGTTTTAATTGCAAAACAAGCAATGTCACAGGCAATGTCAAAATTAAATGATGTTGTAATACTAGACACAGCAGGAAGACTTCATATTGATGAAGAATTAATGCAAGAATTAAGAAATGTTAAATCAAATGTAAAACCACATGAAATACTTTTAGTAGTAGATTCTATGACAGGTCAAGATGCAGTAAATGTGGCTGAGAGCTTTAATGAAAATTTAGGAATAGATGGAATTATACTTACAAAATTAGATGGAGATTCTCGTCGGAGGTGCTGCACTTTCAGTAAAAAAAGTTACTGGAAGACCTATAAAATTTGCAGCTAACGGCGAAAAACTTAGTGATATTGAAGAATTCCATCCAGACAGGATGACATCTAGAATACTTGGTATGGGAGACATGCTTTCAGTAATAGAAAAAGCTGAAGAAGCATTTGATTTAGAAGAAGCAGAAAAGTTAGAAAAAAAATTAAAAAAACAAGAATTTGATTTAGATGACTATTTAGCTCAATTAAGACAAATGAAAAAGATGGGTTCATTTTCATCAATATTAAAAATGATTCCTGGGATGAATAAATTTGGGGATATAAAAGTAGATGATAAAGAATTTGTTAGAATTGAAGCTATAATATGCTCAATGACAAAACAAGAAAAACAAAATACAAAGTTATTAAATGCAAGTAGAAGACAAAGAATTGCAAAGCGGAAGTGGAACTACTGTAGCAGATATAAATAAATTTATAAATTCTTATGAAATGACTAGAAAATTAATGAAAAAAATGCAGAACAACAAAGGCAAAGGCGGAATGAAAAACATGATGAAAAATTTAGACATGAATTCATTAAAAGGTATGAAGTTTTAACTTAGATATTAATTTTTAAAATTTATAAATATATATTTTTGGAAGGGGGAAATTTCATGGTAAAGATAAGACTACAAAGAGCAGGTAAAAAGAAAGCACCTTTTTATCATATAGTTGTTGCTGATTCTAGATCACCAAGAGATGGAAAAATAATAGAACAAATAGGAACATATAATCCTATGGTAAAACCATCTGAACTAAAACTAGATAAAGAAAAAGTAGCAGAGTGGATAAAAAATGGAGCAAAACCAACAGATACAGTAAAACGTTTAATCGAGAAGGAGGCTTAATGCTTTATGAAAGAATCATTAGAAACAATAATAAACAGTTTAGTATCAGATTTATCATCAGTTTCTATTGAAGAAAAAGATGATGGAAGACAAGTCGTATTTCAAGTTAAAGTCGCAGAAAGCGATATGGGACGAGTAATCGGCAGAGAAGGAAGAATAGCAAAAGCTATAAGAACAATAATGAAAGCATTAGCTACAAAAGAAGGCAAAAAAGTTAGTGTAGAATTTATTGATTAAGGTATTAAAAATGGAAGAATATTTTGAAATAGGTCAAATTGTAAATACATCTGGACTAAAAGGCGCAATAAAAGTAAAGCCATTTACAGATGATATTACAAAGTTTAATAAGTTTAAAACAATATATATTTCAATAAAAAAAGAGCTCAAGGAATTTAAAATAGAACAAGTAAGACTAAATAAAGGCATGGTATTCCTAAAGCTAGAAGGAATAGACACCATTGAACAAGCAGAAGAATATAGAAATCTTTATTTAAAAATAAAAAGAGATAAAGATGAAAAATTAGAAGAAAACTCTTATTACATAGTAGATATAATTGGTTGCAAAGTCTATACAGACGAGCAAAAAGAATTAGGAACTATAACAGAAGTTTTTTCTACTGGAAGCAATGATGTATATGTTGTAAAAGATAAACTTGGAAAACAAATACTTTTGCCAGCGATAAAAAAAGTAATCAAAAACGTTGATATTGAAAATAAAACAATTATAGTTCATTTATTAGAGGGTTTAATATAATATGAAAATAGATGTGCTTACGCTTTTCCCTGAAATGTTTTCTAGTATAAATCAAAGCATTATAGGAAAAGCAATAGAAAATAATTTAATAGAAATTAATTTAATTAATATTAGAGATTTTTCAAAAGATAAACACAAAAAAGTAGATGATACACCTTATGGTGGTGGAGCAGGAATGGTAATGAAACCTGATGTTGTATATGACGCATTTAACTCTATAAAAAAGGAAAAAGATGCAAAAACAATATATTTATCACCTAAGGGAAATGTATTAAATCAAGATAAAGTAAAAGAACTATCAAAATCATCTCATCTTATATTACTATGTGGTCATTACGAAGGAATAGACCAAAGAGTATTAGATGAAATAGTAGATGAAGAAATATCAATAGGAGATTATGTTTTAACAGGTGGAGAATTACCTGCTATGGTAGTTATAGATTCAGTATCTAGATACATAGATGGAGTAATTAGCAAAGAATCTGTTATGGAAGAATCTTTTTCAGATGGATTACTTGAATATCCACAATACACAAGACCAGAAATATTCTTAAACAAACCAGTACCAGAAGTTTTAAAATCTCGGAAATCATAAAGAGATAGAAAAATGGCGAAAAGAAAAATCGTTAGAAATAACGAAACAAAAAAGGCCAGATTTATTAAATAAAAATAGGAGGTAAAAATAAAATGGACATTATAAAATCAATCGAACATGAGCAATTAAAAAACAAAATACCTGTACTTAATGTCGGAGATACAGTAAAAGTTCATGTAAGAGTAAAAGAAGGAAACAGAGAAAGAATACAAGTATTCGAAGGAATAATTATAAAAGTACAAGGAGGAGGAGTAAATCAAACATTTACAGTAAGAAAAAATTCTTATGGTGTAGGTGTTGAAAAAACATTCTTAGTTCACTCACCAACAGTAGAAAAAGTTGAAGTTGTAAGAGTAGGTAAAGCAAGAAGAGCAAAACTTTTCTACTTAAGAGATAGACTTGGTAAATCTGCTAAGACTAAAGAAAAAATTGGTGCAAGAATTGAAACTAAAGAAGTTACAGTTAAAGAAGAAATGGTAGAAGAACCAGCTGTAACAGAAACAGTAGTAGAAGAAGCTCCTGTAGTAGAAGAGGTTGCAAAAGAAGAACCAGTAGCTACAGAAGTACCTAGCAAAGAAGAAGCACCAAAAGCTGAAGAAAAGAAAGAAGAAGTAGCAGAAAAAGAAGAAGTAAAAGATGAAGCACCAAAAGCTGAATAATTAAAGTAAAATAAAAAACTTTCCTTAAAATAGGGAAGTTTTTTTATGCCTAATTTTAATTAAAAACACTATTTTTGTAAAAGTTGTAATTTTCTTGAAAGTGCAGAATGCCTAAGGTTTTATATCAATTTGTAATAAATTAAGATAAAATGTCATAAAAATGTCATATTTTGAAGATGAGAAAAATAGAATTTACAAAAATGTAGTTCCGTAGCTAGTTAGACATCATCCTTTAGAGCCAGCTTATTTATAGAAAAATATACCATTGATTTAATTTTAAAACTTGCTATAATTTATAATAAGTAGAAAAATAAACTAAAGAAGGAAGAAAAACGTATGAGAAGATTTAAGATTTTATTAATTACATTAATGTTAATTTTAATAGGGGGATTTTTAACAAATGTAAATGCCGAAGTAGAAGTAACAAAGAATTTAAAAGCTCAACTTACAAGGCCGTTTAAGGATGATAAATTAACAAATCCTAAATATAAATATAAAGTAAAAGGTAGTAGTGACAGTAATGTAGACTATGTAGTAATAAAAATATATGACGAAGATGATAAAAAAGTTGCTCCACAAATGAGTAATTTTAGAAATATTGTTGGTGCAAGTGGAGAAAACGAGTTAGCATTTTCTAAAGCATATTATTGCTTAAGAGGTGGAGTAGGCTTTGGAGCACTAGGAAGTAGTGATGGTAGTGGTAGTCCAGAACCTGGAGGAGGAACTACTAGTTCTAATTATAAAAAAATAGGTGAAATGCACGAAGATGTAAAAACAATAATAGAAAATATGAAAAAACATACAACTGAGTGGAAGGAAAATGAATTAGGAGATGGAAATGTATTAAGCGAAGATAAAGAATTAACAGTGACAATAAAATTAAAAGAACGGTGGATTAAGTTCAGAAAAAGAATATAAGGTTAATTTATATAATGCAATTTTATGGATATTAGATGAAGTATATTTACCTGTAGATATGAAAGATGAAAACGGAAATGTAACATATGATGCTAGTGAATATAGAAAGGATTTATTAAATAAAGTAGGAATTCCAATAAGTCAACAATCAGAAATTACTGATAATGATATAGAAGTTATTCAACAATTAGCAATATGGTATTTTACAAACTATGATGAGCAAAGCAAAGGAAAAAATCCAACAGTATCACAATCAACCATGTATCCATCTCAATTTTTAACAATAGTTGCTGGCGAAACTGATGAGCAAACTGAAGAAATCAGTGATACTAGAGAAAGTAATTTGGATAGAATATATCAATATTTTATATATGGAGCACTAGAAAATGCTAATACATATAGCATTGATACAGGGACACAAAATAGAGCTAAAGAAATTGAAAAGAATACATTTGATAAAAAAGAAGGATTAACTATATTAGAAAAAAAAGAAAGTAGTAATATAACTGCATATTATGAAATAGGTCCTATTGTAGTAACGAATGGAGAAAATGTAAATTCTAGAAAAACAAATTCATCAGTAGATGCAACAAATATTGTTCTATATGATGCGAATAATGAAATAATACCTAGATATCTTGATATAGTAGAAGATGAGGACAAGCCAGGTAGCAAAGAAGAAACAAAAAAATTTGGTGGAAGAAATATTGTATATAGTATTATAGATAATGAAGGAAAAGAAGTTACAAATTTAGTTAGAGGACAAAAATATAAAATAAAATTATATAAAGCTTTTGAAAAAGGAAATACTTCATCAGGTGCATTAGAAGCATTAGGATATGATGGATATAATATAGAAAATGCAACAATAAAAATAAGTGGAGCATATTCATTAACAACTGCAACTCTTTATGATGTAGATGCACAAAGCCAACCAGTTGTAGAATTAGAAAAAATAAAATTAAATAGTGGAGATATGATAACAACAAAAAAAGGAGCAGAATTCGATTTATCTTTGAGAAAATTTATAACTGTTATTAATGATAAGAAGTTAGAAGGAGATGACAGTAGAGAACCAAAATTAGATTTAAGTAAGTTAAATCAAGATGCAGCTGGAGTTACAAGAGCTAATGGAAAGATAACAACAGGAATTTATGTACATCCTAAAAATGCTTTACCAGTAAAAACAGGAGATAAAGTAATATATACAATAAGAGTATATAATGAAGGTGAAGTTGACGGTAAAGCAACTGAAATAAAAGACTATTTACCAGCAGGTTTGAAACTTGCAACAAGTAGTAGTATTAATAATACATATGGTTGGACTGAAGGAACAGATAGTGGAAATAGAAAATATGTAAAATCTGATTATTTAAATGATGTAGTAATAAAAGCATATAACTCAAGTACAACTCAAGATACTGCAGATTTAGAGAACAGTGAAAAATTAAAATGGCAAAAAGAAGAAAATGGAACTAGAGGATTATATTATGCAGATTTACAAATAGAATGTGAAGTAATAGCAACTAAGATAGATGATGATTTAAAAAATATAGCAGAAATAACTAAAGCAGAAGACTTGTTAGGAAATAAAATAGAAAATGTAGGTAATGATAGGGATTCTGAGCCAGACAATGTATATAGTGATAGTAAGCATAGTCCTATGACAGAAGAAAATGGATACACGCCTGGTGAACAAGATGATGATGATTTTGAAGCATTAGAATTGCAAGAAGTAACTAAATTAACAGTAAGAAAAGATTGGCAAGATGATACTGAGCAAGAAGCTCAAAGACCAAATAGTATAGAAGTACAATTATATAAAACTATTTCTGATGCAGCAGAAGAAAAAGTAGGAGATAAAGTTGAATTAAATGCAGAAAATAGTTGGACATATACATTTGAAAACTTACCAAAATATTCAAACGGAACAAAAATTGAATATAGCGTAAAAGAAGTAACTATTTTATCTAAATATCAATCAACAGTAGAAGAAGAAACTGCTGGAGAAGATGGTGAATTTAACTATAAAATAACTAATAAATACATACCAAATAAAATAAATATACCTGTTACAAAAATATGGAATGATAGAGATGATTATGATAATTTAAGACCAGAATCAATAGTTGTAGAATTATATAAAAACGAAGTAAAAACAGACCAAACTTTAACTCTAGATGAAAGCAATGATTGGTATGGGGCATTTACTAATTTAGATGAAAAAGATGAAGAAGATCCTATTATATATACAGTAAAAGAACAAAATAGTATAGAAGGATATACAACAACTATAACAGGAGATCAAACTACTGGATTTGTTATAACAAACGAGCATATTCCAGAAATATTTGACTTATCATTAAGAAAATATATATCATCTATAAAACGTAATGGAAGAGAAGTAGAATTTGCAGATAGAACACCAAAAATTGATACACAAACATTGATTGATGGAACATTTGACAGAAATGGAAATAAAGAATATACAGCAACATATGAACATTCTAAAGAACCATTATTAGTTAAAAAAGGAGATATAATCACATATACGCTAAGAGTATATAATGAAGGAGAAACTAATGGATTTGCATCTGAAATAACAGATTATATTCCAGAAGGACTAGCCTTAATAAAAGACTACAATACAAACTATGACAATCAATGGAGATTACCAGATGGCTTAGATAATAGTAATGTAATGAATTTGGTAGGAGAAAATGGATTCTATAAAACAGAAGACGAAGTAAAGAACTTTAGTATAGAAGACTTTGAAGGAGATATAACAGATTTAAGTGAAGTACAACTAATAAAAGGAAAAGTAAATATTACAACAAATGCATTAGATGACGAATTAATTAATGCATTTGACCAAAGCAAAGAAGAAAAAAATGGAGAAGAAGAGTGGCAAAAGGCAGAAAAAGGAGGAAGTGGATTATATTATAAAGACGTCCAAGTATCATGCTTAGTAGTTGCAGAAAATACATTTAAAGGAACAATAAAAAATATTGCAGAAATATCAGAAGATAAAAATGAAAGAGGAGAAGCTGTCGACGATAGAGATTCTATACCAAATGATAAAAGTGATGCATATGATAAATGGGAAGAAGACGAAGATGATTACGAGCCAGTAATATTAAAATACTTTGATTTAGCCCTTCGTAAATTCATAACAGGTGTAGAAACAAACGGAAAAATGGAAAATGTAACATCAAGAATACCTACGCCAAAAGCAGGAGAAGATGGAAATATAGTATATGAGCATGGAAAAGACCCAGTATCAGTAGCAAACAACGATGTAGTAATATACACATTAAGAGTATACAATGAAGGAACCCAAGAAGGATATGCAGAAGAAATAACAGACGACATACCAGAAGGATTAGAGTACTTACCAGAACATGAAACAAACAAAAAATATGGCTGGAAGATGTATGATGCAGAAGGAAAAGAAACAACAAACATAGAAGAAGCAGAAACAATAAAAACAGACTACTTATCAGAAGCAAAAGGAAAAGCAGAAGGAAGAGACAATCTACTAAAAGGATATGACAGTAGTAAAGGAATAAGTATGGAAGAACCATACAACCCAGACTATAGAGACATACAAATAGCCTTCAGAGTAGAAGAACCAAACACATCAGACAGAATAATAGTAAACAAAGCGCAAATATCAGAAGACAGTGACGACGATGAAGACTCAGATCCACACAAATGGGAAGAAGGAGAAGACGATCAAGACAAAGAATATGTATATGTAAAATACTTTGACCTAAGCCTACTAAAATGGGTAACAAAAACAATAGTAACAGTAGACGGAAAAACGACGACAACAGCAACAGGCTTCAAACCAAACCAAGGTTTAACAGAAACGACAGACGGAGTAAGAAAGAACAGTGAAAATGAGCCAGTAGCAAAAGTAGAGATAGACAGGAAGAAACTAGACAGAACAACAGTAAAATTCGTATACACAATAAGAGTAACAAACGAAGGAGAAATAGCAGGATATGC
>CANQZZ010000051.1 GCA_947628465.1 uncultured Clostridia bacterium | reverse complement strand
TCAAAATACTGACTAATTTCTTCTAATCCGTTAAAATTTACTTGTCTTAAAACTTCATAAGCAAGTATTGCAACAGAATTAGATAAATTAAGTGAACGAAGTGTTCTTCTCATAGGAATTCTAATTGCATTATCTATATATTTTTTTAATAAATCTTCAGGAAGACCTTTTGTTTCTTTACCAAATAAAAGAAAAACATCATCAAATTTAGAATAATCAACATCTGAATAACAATGTTTTCCTTTTGTAGTTACAAAAAACATATTGTTATTTTCAGGAGGATACTTAGTTAAAAAATCATTTAAAGATTCATGTTCTTCAATTTCTAATTTATCCCAATAATCAAGGCCAGCTCTTTTTAAATATTTATCAGATATTTCAAAACCTAGTGGTTTTACTAAATGCAACTTTGCACCAATTGCAGCACAAGTTCTTGCAATATTTCCTGTATTTTGTGGAATTTCTGGCTCAACAAGCACTATATTTAAATTCATATTGATATTCATCTCCTCTTAAACATTATATCATATAATGGAAAAAATTATAATTGACTTTTATTAACCAAAATGCTAAACTTGTAGTAAATTATATAAGAGGGAACAAAAATGGATAAAAACAGACAAATTAAAACAATAAGAATGATAATAGCAGTAGTAATTGTCATAATAATTGCAGCATTTCTATGGAGATTAGCGCCATTTATGAAACACTTATCAACAAAAGAAGGACAAATAGCATTTAAAGGAAAAATAGACAGTATGGGATTTAAAGGTATATTACTATTATTTGGACTTCAATTACTTCAAACCCTTTTAGTAGTTTTACCAGGAGAGCCATTTGAAGTACTAGCAGGATTGTGTTATGGTCCATGGGGAGGATGCATATTTATTACAATATCTGTATTTATAACAACAACAATAATATTTTTTACAGTTAGAAAATTAGGTCATAAATATGTATATAACTTTTTTGAAAAAGAAAAAGTCGACAAAATAACGAAAAATAAAGCATTAAATAAGGAAAGAAAATTAGAAATAATATTAGCTATATTATTTTTATTACCTGGAACACCAAAAGATTTATTAGTATATATAGGCGGACTTCTTCCTATAAAACCGATAAGATTTATATTTATTTCAACATTTGTAAGATTTCCATCAGTAATAACATCAACTATGGTAGGTGCAAATATATCAAATGGAAATTGGAAATTTAGCTTAATTATATATGCAGTAACGTTTGTAATAACTATGATTGCAATATATATAGTTAGCCTAAAAGATAAAAACAAAGAAATTATAGATATAATAAAATAAATTATTCACTCAAATCAAAATCAGGAACATATTCTTCTTCATGATTGCCTAGTTCTTGAATATATCCATTTTTTAAATTTAGGGAATATAAGTAGTTAAAAACTTCTTTATATTCCTTTTTATTTAATTTTCTATTAATTAAATTATCCTCTTTTGCCTTATATGTTGGGAAATACTGAGCCATCACACTCACATAAACATCAGGCATATTAATAGAAATCCATTTTAAAATATTTTTAGTATTTTGAATATGATTTGGAAGTACTAGATGTCTTACAATAACACCCTTTTCAATTAAGCCATCTTCAGAAAAACTAGCCTGTCCAACTTGTAAGTACATTTCTTTTATAGCATTTGTTGCAATTTCGAAATAATTATCAACATTAGAATATTTTTTTGAAAGCTCATTTGAATAATATTTTAAATCAGGAAGATAAACATCAATATATCCATCTAATAATTTAATAGTATCGATATTTTCGTATCCATTTGAATTATAAATAATCGGGATGTGTAAGCCCTTTGATTTAGCGATTTTTATTGACTCAATAATTTGATATACATACATTGTAGGAGTTACTAAATTAATATTATGAGCACCTTTTTCTTGTTGCTTTAAAAAAATATCAGCTAGATGTTCAATGGATATTTCTTTTCCTTTACCTAAATTACTAATTTCATAATTTTGGCAATATATGCAATTAAGATTGCAATTAGAAAAGAAAACTGTACCAGAGCCATTTTTGCCACTAATACAAGGTTCTTCAAACATGTGAAGAGATGCAAGTGCTATCTTTAATTTATTATCACACTTGCACCTTCCCTTAAAACCTTCTAATCTATTAACTTTGCAATTATGTGGGCATAAAGTACATTTATCTAACATATTAATTTCCTTTTAAGTATATTGATTGAGATGGATATGCAAGCTCAATATTTGCTTGATTTACCAATCCTAATAATATATAATTTATTTCTTCTTTAAATTGTAAAAATTCGTTATAGTCTATTATATCGGTATAAAAGTTAATGGTTATCTCTATTCCATCATTTGAAATAGTATCAAAAAACACCCTAATAGTATCTTCTTTAATAACATGTTCATTTGCATTTAACGCAAATTTTATTTTTTCTGTTAAAGCAGAAACTTTTTCAAGAGGAGTATCAAGCTCTAAAGTTAGAAGCATGTTATATCTTCTTTTTTCTCTTTTTGTAGTATTTATGATAGATGCTGTTGTAAGAAGACTATTTGGAATTATAACTATTTGATTATTTGCATCTCTTATTCTAGTAGTTCTAAAAGTTATATCTTCAACAGTTCCTGTATATTTGTCAACTTCGATATAATCACCAATATCAAAAGGTCTATCTGAAATTATAGCTAATCCTGCAAGAAAACTTTTTGCAACATCTTGCGCAGCAAGTGCAATTACAACACTTCCTATTCCAAGACCTGTAACCAAACCACTTAAATCATATCCAAGCTCAGCAATTACAATGAATATAGCCATAATGTATATTAGAGTTTTAGCAATCTTACCAAAAAAGTTTATTGTAGTATCTGAACCATCCATATGAAGCTTTTCTTTGATTTTACTAAATGTTTCAGAAGTTGAATTAAACAAGTTAGCAAAACCAGTTGCAGTAAGTAGTATGATACAAATTTTAAATATTTTAGTTACAATACTAAAAATATCTTCAGGAAGTTTTAAGCACATTGCTCCAATGTACACACCTAGTAGTACAAAGAAAGTTTTTAGTGGCTTATAAAATCCATTTTCTTTAATTTTCTTTTTATCTTTAACTCTAAACTTAAACATCTTTATTATGATATATGCAAGAAAAGAGCTAAATATTTTAAAAATTACAATTATTGCTAGTCCTATTCCAATATCTACAATATTTTCAATAGATAAATTTTTAAATACATTCAATATTTTGTTTATTAGTTCCACATTTATCACCTTTTTAATAATAACATATTTTGGAAAGTTATTCAATGTATGGCATAAAGTAAAAAATCATACATAAAATTTAGGAGGAGGTAAATATGAAAAGTAGAGTATTAATTAGCATGTTGATTTTAGCTATTATGATATCAATTATTGCATGCCCTGTATTTGCTTTTCCACCATCTAATGAAAAACTATATAATGGAATTGATGTAAGTCAGTGGCAAGGGCAAATTGATTTTAGCAAAGTAGCAAAAGATGGAATAGATATAGTATATATAAGAGCAAGTGAGGGAACCAATTATATTGATCCGAACTTTAGGGAGAATTATGAGGGAGCACGAGAGAATGGATTAAAAACGGGATTTTATCACTATGTGACTGCAAGAACAGTTGAAGAAGCAAGGGAAGAAGCGGAGTTTTTTGTATCTAATATAAAAGGAACTAGTCCAGATTGCAAGCTTGCCATGGACTTTGAGGTGTTTGGAGATTTAAGCAAAGCTGAAATCAATGAAATTTCTAAAGTATTTTTAGAAACAGTATCAAACTTAAGTGGTAAAGAATGTGTAATTTATAGTGATGCATTTAATGCTGCAGAAACGTTTGATGAAGAGCTCGCAAGAGATTACGCAATATGGGTTGCTGATTACTTTGTAAGCGAGCCAGCAAATAATGGCAAATGGTCTACATGGGTAGGATTTCAATATTCTGATATAGGTAGAGTAAATGGAATCGAAGGAAATGTTGACAAAGACTATTTTACAGATGGAATATTATTAAATGACACAACAAAAATTCCCACTGATACAACAAAGGAGCCGAATCAAAGATTTGAAGATATTACAGTAAAGAGAGGAGAAACGTTAAGTCAGATAGCTATAAGATATAATACATCTTATGAATATTTAGCCAAAATTAATGATATAAAAAATCCAAATTTAATTTTTGTAGGGGAAAGACTAAAGGTACCGACTTTTGATAAAGAGATACATGATACTAGTCATTTATTGTACGTTGTAAAAAGGGGAAATACGTTGAGTCAAATTGCAAGGAAATTTGATGTATCAGTAGAACGTATTGTAGAGTTAAATGACATTAAGAATCCAAATTTGATTTTTGTAGGAGAGACTTTGAGGATTCCTATAATAAATAATAGATAGAAAGTGCAGGAAAGAAGCGGAATATTAGTATTTTGCTTCTTTTTGTTGGTGCTTTTAGCTTGAAAAAACCACTTCATGGATAGTTATTAAAAGTTGGAATAAAATAAAAAATATGGAATATACTAGTAATATACTAGTAATATAGGATAAATTTTCGCTAAAGTGTTGACAAATGTGCAAAAGCAGAGTATACTAATACAGTACGAAAAAATTAAATATCGCGGGGTGGAGCAGTTGGCAGCTCGTCGGGCTCATAACCCGAAGGTCGTAAGTTCGAGTCTTACCCCCGCAACCAGTAAAATAAAGACTTCCAGCAATTTGCTAGAAGTTTATTTTTGACTTTAGGCGAAATTTAGGCGAACGAGATTGTAAAAATTAAAACAAGTTTTCTAAAATTTCACTTGCCTTTTTATCCTCTTCTGGTATTTCATCTAAGTAATAATTTACACTAGTAGAAGGTAAATGTCCTAATCTTTTTGAAGTACTAACAATATCTCTGCCTTGATTTATTAATATGCTTTCGTTTAAAGCTCTTAAATCTTTTAAATTTATTTCTCTTAAGCTATTATTTTTTAAAAACTCTTTAAAATTATTAGATAATGTGTCAGGATGCATATTAAATAATTTTGTTTCTTTCTTTGGTTTACCTAAATAATTGTAATATTCCTCAACTTTAGTTATATATTTTTTTGGAACATAGAACTGTCTATTTTTACTATTTTTTATATCTTTTTCTGTTGTGCCTCCTTTAATATTAACTCTGTTTTTATTAAAATCAATGGTATTTCTTTTAAAATCAAAATCTTTAAATGTTAATGCCATTACTTCACCACGTCTAGCACCAGTATAAAATGATGTATAAATAGCAATTTGTAATTCTTTATCTTCTAGCTGTTCTAATTTTTCTAAAAATGTTTTAATTTCTTCGTAAGAGTATAAGACTACTTTCTTTTTTTGCTTTTCTAAATTCTTAGGAATAGATATTTTGTCAGCTACATTATAATCTAAATAATCCCATTCAATTCCCTTGTTTAATATTGATGAAATTAGTGCTATATCGTTTTTTGCAGTTTTACTTGATAAATTATATTCCTTAACTAATTTGTTGGCTAATTCTTGAATTTGAAGCCTTTTAAGTTTATTTATTTTAATAGTTCCAATTTCATCAGCAATATATTTGTTTATTCTATTCTTATAATCTCTTACTGTTGTTGGAGAAAGATTATCATTTGCATATTTATCGAAAAACATTTGAGCAAATTCTGTGAATGTAAGTCCTGAATCTTTTCTATATTTACCTTTTTCAACTTCTGCAACAAATAAGACTAATTTTTTATCAGCATCTTTATCATTTTTTGCTTTTACATTTTTGGAATATTTCTCTCCGTCAACTTGATATTCAAATCGCCAAGTTCCTGGTCTTATTTCTCTTTTATATCCTGCCATTATTTCATCTCCATTTTACCAATATATTTTCCAATTACTTTTATTTCAGTATCTTTATTATATACTTGTGTAGTAAAAGAAGGGTCATTACTCATAGGCTCTAATATTATTAAGTCCCCTTGTTTAGAAAATTTTTTAAGTGTAGCATCATTACCATTAACTAATACTACAGCAATTTCTCCGTTTTCTACAAAATCAGTTTTTCTAATTAAAGCATAAGCACCGTTCTTTATTTCTTTGTTCATACTTTCTCCATTAACTATTAGAAAAAAACATTCCTCTGGGTTGATAATATTCATTAATGCTGAATCAATAGGAATACGACCTTCTATACATTCTTCTGCCCAGTTAGGTTGTCCTGCTGAAATGTGACCATAAACAGGACACATATAATATTTAGTAGAAATAAGTTCAGCTTTATCTGTTTTTTTTTGTTTTTGTATGTATTCGTATAGTTCATATATGTTTTTTTTATAATTATCATTGAAACCATCTAATTTTAGACCTTCAATGGGCTCACGAATATTAGTTAAGCCTAATAAATAATCTATAGTACAATTAAATATTTCACACATTTTTATTTTTATATCATCGCTTGGAGAATTAGCACCGCTTTCATAATTAGCAATACTTGATTTTGCGTTTAATCCTAAAATTTCAGCTAATTGCTCTTGAGTGTATCCTTTTTCTTTTCTTAAAAATTTTATACGTTCAGCAATTTGAGGTTTATCATTATTCATTGAAATCACTCCCAAATACATTTTAACATATTGTTCAGAAAAAGTAAACAATTAAAAAATTTTTTGTATACAGTCTCTAAGAAAAGTTCATTTTTGAAAAACTTTTTTTAAAAAAATACTTGACAAGTTCAGAAGTTCTGATATAATAAGTACAGTAAAACAAAACAAAGGAGGTGCAAAATGAATAAATACAGTCAATATGTATATACAGAAGAACTAAAAAATGAAAGAAAAAGAAAAGGCTTATCAATTATTGATATGTCGAAATTATTAGGTTTTAAAAGCAAAGTAACATATTATAATATTGAAAATGGTATTTCTGAACCAAAGATTTCTAATATAAATAATATATCAAAGATATTAAAAAAATCTCCACAAAAATTTTTTAACTTTAAAGTTCAGTAATACTGATATATTTTTTTTAAAAAACTATTGACAAATAAAAACTTCGTTTTTAAGAAATAAAAATTTTAATATTACAATGCAAAAAAGGAGACGAGCATGGAAGAAAAGTTATTAACAATAGAACAAGTAAAAGAATATTTCCAAGTGAAAGACAATAGAACAATATACAAATTCATAAAACAGGGTTTGAAATGTTTTCATGTTCGGAAGTAGAGACATAAGATTTGACGTAAAAGATGTAAGAGAATTTGTAGAAACACAAAAACAATTATCACAAGAAATATTACAAATTAAGCCAATTAAAAGAAAAGCAAAATGTAAGACATTGGATATAGACTTTCAAAAGCGAAAAATTAATTTAGAACTAAACAGAGTAGTTTAGGAAAGGAGTGAATAACAAATGAAAAAGAGAAAAATACAAAAAAAGAAGATAAAAGAATTAATAATATCAGCATTACAATGTACATTCGCATCATTATTATGGGCAGTAATATTTGATATAGCTTTAATAAAAGCTGGAATATTTGTACTTTATTAGGAGGATAAGATGGAAGAAGAAAACAAAGAGAGACAAGAATTACAAATAAAAAAACATAAACTGCTATATATAGAATTACCTAATTTATTACATCAAATTTTAAATATATCAATGTGTCCTTTAATAGATTCAAAAGAATTTTTAGAACTAGATATAAAAGACATAAAAAAGATAACCAATGCAGAATGTGAGAACGCATTAAGTTATCTAAATAAAATTAAAGACCAAACAATGTAATTAGATAGGAGGAAGAAATGGAAGAAGAAAAATCTAACAATTCAAAGATTGAAATAACAAAATTTCAATTAGTTACACATATAATAAGTATTTTATCGTTAATTATATCAACAACTGCACTAATAGTAAGATTACTTAAATAAAGCAATAAGACCAACAATGGCACTAAATATAGCAATAAAAAAGTCAAGAATAGGCAATATGTTCTTCAATTTTTTAAGCTGATTGTTACGATGAATAGATTTTTCAAATTTTAAATTAATTTTATCTCGTTCATCTTGAGTTTTAGCTTTATCAAATAGTTCTCTATACTGTTTAGAGTTCATAAATAATAACCTCACTTTCGAGGATATTATATACCAAATTTTAAATAAAGGAAAGGAGTGAGAAATATGTTTAATAGAAGATTAATTAAAGCATTAAAAAGAACAATTAATAGCTTAGAAGAAGATTTACAAAATGAAAAAGCAAAGAACAGCTATTTAACAAATGATTGTCTTGTGTTACTAAATAACAGCTCTAGAGACAGAAATAAAATAATAGATTTGGAAAACAACATAGAGTTTTTAGTAAATAATTTAAGTGCAAAAAAAAGAGAACTAGTTCAACCATCAAATCAAAACTAGTTCTAAATAGAATTTAAGTATAAATTCACTATATTTATTATAAAAAAAAGAAAGGAAGATGTCAAGTGAATAATTTAAGTTTATACAACATAACGAATAAATTTGTTGAATTAATGGATAAAGCAGAAAATGGAGAACTAACAGAAGAAGAATACAACGAATTAGGACAAGAATTAGCATTAGAGTTACAAAATAAAAGTGCAAACATAATAGGATATATACAAAACAAAGAAGCTTTAATAGATGCAATAGACGTACAAATAAAAAGATTACAAGACTTAAAGAAAGCAGAACAAAATAGTTTAGATAAATTTAAACAGTATGTAAAAGAAAACATGGAACGTCTAGCAATAACGAAAATGGATACGGAGTTAGGAACATTAAGCATAACTAAAAACCCAATGTCAGTAGAAATAGAAAATGAAGATGAAGTTCCAAACAAATTTAAACAAGAAGTTATAACAATAAAGATAGATAAAACAGCAATAAAAAATCATTTTAAAGAAACTGGAGAATTAATACCAGGAGCAAGAATAATAGATGATAAAACAAGTTTAAGAATTAAATAGGAGGGGAAATATGGGAATACCAGTATTAATATTAGGAGAAAGTGGTAGTGGAAAATCAGCAAGTTTAAGAAATT
>CANQZZ010000050.1 GCA_947628465.1 uncultured Clostridia bacterium | reverse complement strand
TGGAAGATGGGACTCGAACCCACGGCCTCTGGTGCCACAAACCAGCGCTCTAACCAACTGAGCTACATCCACCATTTAGGTCACGCATACTATTTTAAATAATTTTTTAACATTTGTCAATGCTTTTTAATAAATTGGTAAAAATTTCTTTTAATTATAAATTTCTTTAATTTTAGTATGTCTAAAAAATCAAATAATTATTGACAAACGCAAAATAAAGATATATGATTTAAATATAAAATGTATAAATATTAAGCAACATAACAATTTTAGATGAGGGAATACTATAAGAGAAAAAAACAGATTAATTTATTAATCAAAGAAAAACAAATGAAAAGGGAGGAAAACTACAAATGTTAGGAGAGAAAACAAAAAGCAAAGGAATCACTCTAATAGCATTGGTAATTACAATAATAGTAATGCTAATATTAGTAGGAGTAACATTAACCGTAGCATTAAATGGAAAAATATTTTCAACAGCCAAAGAAGCCGTAAATAGATGGAAAGAAGCTGAAGTACAGGAGAAAGATCAAATACATGATTTTGAATATATGGTTGCAGGATGGGAAACATCCAAAACAGTAACTGATGCGAAAAAGAGCGGAAATCCATATAAAGAAACTACAATTATAACAGATGATTATGGAAATCCAGTAATGATACCAGCTGGATTTAAGATAGCAAGTGACTCAGCAACAAATGTACAAGGTGGAATAGTAATAGAAGACGTAAAATATGAAAATACAATTGGAAGTCAATTTGTATGGATTCCTATAAGTAATATAGATGGAGACAATAACGATGAAAACAATGAAGGAACAGAAGATGGCTTGATAACACTAGAAGATGGAAGTAAAGTAGAAATAACATTAGGAAGATACACATTTGATGCAGAGGGAAATCCAACATTAATGCAAAAGGCTTCAAATTATGCAGACGAGACTGGAATTGAATTAGATGTTATCTATTATGAATTATTAGATACAGAACATTCTGGTGTTCAATTAAAAACTGATTTTGCTAGAGCAAAGGATTTAAAAGGCTTTATAGAAAGTGCAAATATAAATCATGGGTACTATATAGCAAGGTTCGAGGCAAGTAATGGAGGACTAGTTTCATCGTCAGATGGAAAATCATATAGGGTTCCTCTATCAATAAGGTCGACATCGTTTGAAACTGCAAATAAATCAGATTACGGCACCGTAGGAAAGTTGTTTATGCACATGGGACAAAAAGAATCTTCTTCTCTAGGCAAATCGATGTATCTTAAGAATGATTATGTTGAAAGTGACCTAATAAATAGTTATATGTGGGATACTGCAATTGTATTCATTCAAAAAATGGGAAATATAAATTATTCAAATCAAACTCGATTGACTGCAGAAAGGCACAATACTGGAGATGTCGCTGTTGGGGATGTCAAATGTAATATTTTTGATATGGCAGGAAACCTTTTAGAATGGACGACGGAAAGCAGTGAAGGTGAATGGAATTATAAGACAGTCGTTTATGAAGATTGGTCAGTTGCAAGAGGAGGAACTTGGGGAGGTACAGTTACTAAGAGTATAACATGTGTTTCGGACCGTTCCATTTCGATAAGGGGCGCTGATAGTAGCATGATTAATTTGGGTTTTAGAGTAGGATTATATATAAAATATTGACAAAACTTTAAAATATAGTATAATTAATAATGTAAGATTATTTTTTAGGAGAAAAGATATGTTATCAAAAATATGGAAAAAAATAGGATTATTAATTTTAATAATAGCATGCTTATGGAATATAGTTTTTAAATTAGTAAATAAAGTGTCTTTTGATCAAGCAATAAACAATGTAAAAGCACAAATACAAACAATAACAAAATTTGGTAAATAATTTAAATATTAAAAACTAATTTACATTTTTAATAAATATTTTAAAGAAATTAAAAAATCGATTTGCAAAATATAAAAAAGTATGTTAAAATAGATAAAGATTTTTTTAATTAGCGAAGGGAGAGGTGAATACATAATGAAAAAAGATATACAACCAGAATATAATACAACAACAATTACATGTGCATGTGGTAATGTATTAGAAGTAGGTTCTACAAAAAAAGATTTAAAAGTAGATGTATGTTCTAAATGCCATCCATATTGGACAGGTAACTTAAGAAAAGATACAACAGGTGGAAGAGCTGATAAATTCAAAAAGAAATATGGTATTAGCTAAAATTAATATTTTTTTTAAAGCACTTATAAAAGTGCTTTTTTTCATGCTTAATTTAGACAAAACTTCTTATGATTCATCAAAGGAAAAAAGTATTTGATAATAGAATATATAAATATTAGAAAAAGGATGATAAGCCTTCTTTTCACATAAGAAAGTTTGGTGTCGATATGAAAAAAATTCTAATATATATTTTATTCTTTATATTATTATGCTTTTTAATACCAATTTTATTTACAAAAAAAGGAACAATTAAAGAAGCAATTCAAACAGAAAATGAAAATGTAGAAGAACCAATTGAAAAATACGATTATGGAAAATATAACAAAATAAAACTATTACATACAAAAACAGGAGAAGTAGAAGAACTTGATTTAGATACATATTTATTAGGAGTAGTATCTGGTGAAATGCCAGCAGATTTTGAAGAAGAAGCTCTAAAGGCTCAAAGCCTAGTTGCAAGAACCTATACTTTATACAAGATAGTAAATGGAAGTAAACATGATAATGCAGATATATGTGATAGCTCTAGTTGTTGCCAAGCATGGATTAGCAAAGAAGATAGATTAAGTAGATGGGAAGAAGATGTAAGGCAAAGCAATTGGGAAAAAATTGAAAAAGTAGTAAATGCCACAAAAGGAAAGATTATAACTTATGAAGGAAAACCAATAAATGCATTTTTTCATTCTAATAGTGGCGGAAGTACAGATACAGCAACTGCAGTGTGGGGAGGAACAAACTATCCGTATTTGCAAGCAGTACAAACATCAGGAGAAGATGCATATACTCAATATAATTCAGAACTTTCAGTATCAAAAGAAGAATTTATATCAGAAATAAAAAAATATCACAGTGATTTCGAAATAGATTTTAATAAAGAAAATCAAATAGAGCCTTTAGAATATACAGATGGAGAAAGAATAAAAACAATAAAAATAGGAAATCTAAAGCTATCCGGAGTTGAAGTAAGAACAATATTTAATTTAAGATCTGCAAAATTTGAAATAAAAGTAGAAGGAAACAATGTAAAATTTAGTGTAATTGGATATGGACATGGTGTTGGAATGAGCCAAACAGGTGCAGATAGCTTAGCAAAACAAGGCAAAAATTACGAAGAAATTATAAAGCACTATTACACAGGTGTTGAAATTGAAAATATAACTTAATAAATTTTGAATAAATTTCAAAAATTAGGAAATAATTTTACTAAAGAAAAAATAAGGAGGCACTTAAATTGAGAAGAGGAAGAAGAGAAAAATATGAAAATAACAATTTTAAACGTTTAGCATTTGTTGCAGGAGGAGTTTTACTTTTAATAATTATTACATTTATTGTAACTTTGGTTATTTACAACAATAAACTAAAAGATTCTAGTTATAGTTCACTAACAACAGAGAAAATAGCAGATTTAGTACCTAATACAACTGAAGAATATTTGAGCGAGCAAAACAGCTATATAGAGGAAGCAAGTACAGATATCGGAAAAAGTATTGAAGAAGCAATAAACGAAATGGAAGAAAAAAGCAATGAAAACACTACTACAAACAGTTCAAATAGTGAAGAAAACAATGCATCGGCTAATAGTACAAAGAACAATTCAAGCAAAACAGAAAAAGAAGAAAAACCAAAGGAAGAAAAAGTAAAAGACCCAGAATTTTCTAAGCCAGTAGAAGGAGATTTAATCAGAGGATTTGCAAAAGATTCTTTAATATATTCTGAAACATTAGAAGAATGGGTAACACATTTAGGCGTTGATATTAAAGCAGAAAGGACATCTGTAGTTAAATCAGCAGAAGCAGGAACTATAACATCAATAAAAAATGATCCAAGATATGGACTAACAATAGTTATAGAACATACAAATGGATTTAAAAGTGTATATTCAAACCTTTTAACATCTGAATTTGTAACAGAGGGCGAAAAAGTGGAAAAAGGACAAAGCATAGGAACTGTAGGAAATTCTGCTTCATTTGAAATAGTAGATGAGCCACATCTTCATTTTGAAATATTAAAAGACAATGTAAATGTAGACCCTAATATTTATATAAAATAAATAAAATTAAAAGATAAAAAATAGGAGTGATTTTTTAAAAATCATTTCTATTTTTTTACAAATATTTATTGAAAAGTATATATCCAATGTAATATAATATAAACATATAAATTCGGAGGAAAGTTAATGTTTTTAACAGAAGATGGACAAATACAATCTAATTTACCACAAACATATGAGATAAAGGAAAATAAGAAAAAGCCAAAAAAAATTAAAAAGCCAAAAAAACATCCTATTTTAAGAAAAGTAATAAAAACATTTTTTGTTACTTTTTTAGTAGTGCTTTTAATAATTCTTATTGGCGGTGGATATGCTGCATATAAAGTATATAACATAGTTAAAGACGCAAAACTTAGTAAAAATGATTTAGCAATAAAATATGAAAACTCAATAATTAAAGATATGAAAGGAAACACTTTAGGTGTTTTAAACGGAAATGAAAATAGAGAAAGTATTCCATTAAGTGAGATGCCAGAGTATCTACCACAAGCATTTATATCAATAGAAGATGAAAGATTTTACGAGCATAAAGGGGTAGATATAAAAAGAACTTTAGGAGCTACATATACATATATATTGAATAAAGGGAAATCACCTTTTGGTGGAAGTACCATAACACAACAATTAGTAAAAAATTTAACACAAGAAAAAGAAGATACTTGGCAAAGGAAAGTAAGAGAAATGGCAAGAGCATACTATGTAGAACAAGAAATGTCTAAAGAAGATATATTAGAGTTATATTTAAACTTGATATTCTTGGGCGACACCGTATATGGAGTACAAAAAGGCTCAAATTATTATTTCGATAAAGATGCCAAAGATTTAAGCTTAGCAGAATGTGCATTTTTAGCAGGAATTAATCACTCACCAAATACGTACAATCCTTTTGTAGAAAACAATGAAGCAGTTTTAGAAACTATAAAAAGTAGAACCAAAACAGTTCTGCAAAAAATGAATGAGCTTGGAAAAATAAATTCAGAAGAAGATTATCAAAATGCATTAAAAGAAGTAGATGAAGGGTTAAAATTTAAACAAGGAGCATTTCCACAAACAGTATTTTCATACCATACAGATGCTGCAATTAATCAAATAATAGCCCAGCTGCAAGAGCAAAATGATTGGACTTATGAGCAAGCAAGGCTATATTTATTCAGCGGAGGATTTACAATATATACTACTCACAATCCGGACATGCAAGCAATAATGGATGAAGAATTTAATGACCCAAAATATCAAAAATATGATTATAACAATAAAGGAGAACTATTACCAACAAAGGCATCTATGGTATTATTAGACCATAAAACAGGTTATGTTCTTGCTATATCAAATGGATTTGATGAAAAAACAGAAGCATTTGGATTTAACATTGCAGTAGATGGAAAAAAACAAACAGGTTCCTCAATGAAACCAATAGCAGTTCTTGCTCCAGCTATAGATAGAGGAATAATTACTGCCTCGACTATATTCGACGATAACCCTACAGCATTTAATGGAGGAACATATAACCCAAAAGACTATAATGCATATAGAGGGTTAGTCACAGTAAGAGAAGCAATAGAAACATCACAAAATATACCAATGGTAAAAGCAATGTGCTTGCTTACTCCAGGAGAATCAATAAAATTCTTAAAAACTGCAGGAATAACAACATTAGATGATGTAAATGATAATGTACTTCCATTAGCATTAGGTGGACTAACTTATGGAATAACACCTTTGCAAATGGCTGGTGCCTATGGAGCTATTGCAAATGATGGAGAATATATAAAACCTACATTTTATACCAAGGTAGTAGATTCAGAAGGAAATATTATTATAGAACCAGACCAAACAAAAACACAAATAATGTCTAAAGCAGCAGCTTATGTTGTAAAAGAAATACTTACACAACCTGTAAAAACAGGTACAGCTACAATATGCTCAATGGAAGGAATGTCTGTTGCAGCAAAAACAGGTACAAGCAATAATGACTACAACAGATGGCTTTGTGGCTTTACACCATATTATACTGCTACAGTATGGTTTGGACATGATACAGATGCTACAGTAAGTGGCTGGTCACTAAGTCCAGCAAGTCAAATATGGGCAAATGTAATGAAAAAAGTACATATTGGGTTAAATATAAAAACATTTGCTGAAACAAAGCCAGAAGATGCAGTAGCAGTAGAAGTATGCAAAAAATCTGGATTCTTAGCATCAAGCTATTGTAAAAGATATGGAACTTCATATACAGAATATTTTGTAAAAGGAACTGAGCCAAAACAAACATGTCCATATCACTCTTATGCAAAAGTTTGCACGGAAAGTGGACTTCTTGCTACTGATAAGTGTCCAAGAACAAGAAGTGTATATGGAAGAGGAGAATATATTGATGGTAGTGGATTATGGAAAACAACTGGATACTATAAGCCAAAAAATGTTCCAACGAAATATTGTACAATTCATGAGTAGAGGTATATAAAAATGGAAAATTTATTTAGCACAAGAAATATAATAATATATTTGTTAGCAATTAATCTAATTAGTTTTTTAGCTATGTTTATAGATAAAAGAAGAGCAAAATGGGGAAAATGGAGAATAAAGGAGTCTACATTATTCACATTAGTGTTGCTAGGTGGAGGAATAGGTGGAATTGCAGGAATGTATACATTTAGGCATAAAACAAAGAAACCTAGATTTGTAATAGGATTTCCAGCAATACTTATTATTGAAGTTATATGTGCAATAATAATTTTTGTGATAGATTAGTGCACATAACTGATGTAAATAACTGTAAAATAATATTAATATACAGAAAATATGTTTTTACTGTTAATAAAGTTTATCGATGAAACACCTAAGTTTAGTTTATTCACAAAGTTATCCACAATATCCACAAGCAAGTGGAAAAATACAATAAATGTTACAAATGAGTTACATAAGTGTAAAATTTGTAATATCTACGTTATCGTTTTGAAACATAATTGTAATATTTATATTAAAAAATCAAAAATAATATTACTTTTTGCTAACAATAAGATTGACTTTTAGTCTTTGTTTTGATAAAGTAAATACATTAGTAAATGAGATGGAAAGGAAGTAATAAAATGGCAGATAATTCAATGGATAAAATAGTATCACTTTGCAAAAATAGAGGATTTGTATATCCTGGTTCAGAAATATATGGAGGACTTGCAAATTCATGGGACTATGGACCAATAGGTGCAGAACTTAAGAAAAATATAAAAGATATGTGGTGGAGAAAATTTATAAAAGAATCTAAATACAATGTAGGTATAGATGCAGCAATAATTATGAATCCAGAAGTATGGGTTACAACAGGACATGTTGGAGGATTTAGTGACCCACTTATAGATTGTAAGGCTTGTAAAACAAGACATAGAGCAGATAAATTAATAGAAGAATGGGGATTTAAACAAGGAAAAGACATTTCAGGATTAGATGGATGGACAAATGAGCAATTAGTTGAATATATAAAAGAAAATAATATAGCATGTCCTAACTGTGGAAAAACAGACTTTACTGAAATAAGAAAATTCAATCTTATGTTTAAAACATTTATGGGTGTTACAGAAGATGCCAAATCAGAAGTATACCTAAGACCAGAAACAGCACAACGGAATGTTTGTTAATTTTAAAAATGTACAAAGAACAACAAGAAGAAAACTTCCAATGGGAATAGGTCAAATGGGACGTTCATTTAGAAACGAAATTACACCAGGAAACTTTATATTTAGAACAAGAGAATTCGAACAAATGGAATTAGAATTTTTCTGCAAACCTGGTACAGATTTAGAGTGGTATGAATATTGGAAAGAATTTTGCAAAAATTGGTTAATTAGTATAGGTATAAAAGAAGAAAATTTAAGGATGAGAGAACACTCAAAAGAAGAACTTTCATTCTACAGCAAAGGAACAACAGATATAGAATATTTATTCCCATTTGGTTGGGGAGAACTTTGGGGAATTGCAGATAGAACAGATTATGACTTATCAAGACATATGGAAGCATCTAAAGTTGATTTAACATATTTAGACCCAGAAACAAATGAAAAATATGTTCCATATTGTGTAGAACCAGCAGTTGGTGTAGATAGAATATTCTTAACTGTTTTATGTGATGCCTATGAAGAACAAGAAATTGCAGAAGGAGATATAAGAACAGTTTTGCATCTTCATCCAAGCATTGCACCATACAAAGCAGCAGTACTTCCACTTTCAAAAAAATTATCTGATAAAGCAACAGAAGTATTTGAAAAAATATCAAAGAAATTTATGTGTGAATATGATGAAGCAGGAAGTATAGGAAAGAGATATAGAAGAGAAGATGAAATAGGAACACCTTACTGTATAACAATAGATTTTGAAACAGAAAATGATAATTCAGTAACAATTAGAGACAGAGATACAATGGAACAAGTAAGAGTAAAAATTGATGAATTAGAAAACTGGTTAGATAAAAAAGTAAATAAATAAAAGATTACTCCTAGCATAAATAACATGCTAGGAGTAATTTTTGTCGATTTTTGACATACAAAAGTTGTTGACAAAGAAACAACAAAACAATATAATGTTGCCATAAAAACAAAGTCTTATTATTAATCATTATATTAATTCTAATAAATTTAGTCCTTATATACAATAAATTTTATTCTAAAATATGTATCATACAAATATGCTTAAAAAACAAACAAAAGTGCCTATAATAAAAAGCAAAAAGAATTGAAACAACACAAAAAATAATATATTCTAACTATTAATAATAAGAATAAAGGAGTAAAACATGAATTCAGAGATTATAGGAAGTAGAA
>CANQZZ010000049.1 GCA_947628465.1 uncultured Clostridia bacterium | reverse complement strand
AATTACAGCAGACTTACTTACACCACTTTATTTAAGAAAGTCACAAGCTGAAAGGATGAAACAAATAAATGGATAATGTTGAAATTTCTACTATGACTTTATCAGATTTTAGTGAAATTGAAGATGTTCTATTTTTAGAATTTGATGATTTTTGGAATGTGGCTACATTTAAAAGCGAACTTACAAATCCTAATTCTAAATATATTGTTGCAAAAATAAATGGTAAAATAGTAGGATTTGCTGGTATATGGAAAGCAGTTGATGATGTTCATATAACCAATATAGTTACTGCAAAAAAATTTAGAAAACAAAATATAGGAAGCATTTTACTTTCTAATTTAATAAAAATGGCAAGAGCAGAAAATGAAATATCTTCTATAACGCTAGAAGTAAACGTTAATAATATACCCGCAAAAAAATTATATGAAAAATTTAATTTTGAGGTAGTAGGATTAAGAAAAAAATATTATAATAATAAAGACGATGCAATAATAATGACATTAAATTTAAAATGAATACTTAATTATTAAATGATAAAAATAATAAGAAGAAAAATCAAAATGGTCATCATTTTGAAGGAGGTTAACGAATGAAAAAAAATGAATTAAGTTATAAGGAACTTAAAAATGTTTGTAATCCAAATGTATTTAAATTTGAAACAACAGATGAATTAGATGGAGTAGATTCTATTTATGGACAAGACAGAGGAATAAAAGCTCTAGAATTTGGAGTTAGTGTAGATTCTAAAGGTTATAATCTATATATTGAGGGCCCATCAGGTGTTGGAAAAACAATGTACACAAAAAAATATGTAACAAAAGTTGCTTCAAAAAAGAAAGTTCCAAATGATTGGTGTTATATATATAATTTTGATGTTCCTAACGAGCCTATTGCAGTATCTTTATCTGCAGGAATGGGAAAAGAATTTAAGGCAGATATGGATTCATTTATAGAATATATAATAAAAGATATTAAATCGACTTTTAAAAATGATGATTTTGAAAAACAAAAAGCATTAATGCAAAGTAAATTTGAACAAAAAAAGGCAGAGCTTTTAGAAAAATTAAATAAAGCTTCATTAAAAAATGGATTTGAAGTTAAAGCTACAAATAACGGTGTATACATGATGCCTGTTATTGATGGAAAAGCAATTGAAGAAGAGGAATTTAATAAATTAGATGACGAAACCAAAAAAACATTTGAAAGTAATTCAGCAATTGTCCAAGACAAAATTATTGAAGCTATAAATCAAATAAAATTATTGGAAAAAGAAAATAATGAAAAAATAGATGCATGGCAGTCAAATATAGCATTACTTACAATAAATGCACATATTAATCCATTAAAACTAAAATATAAAAAGAATGAGAAAATAATTAAATTTTTAGACAATGTAAAAAATGATATTTTAAAAAACATATCTTTATTTATTGCTGATGAAGTTAGAAATTACAGACAACAGCAACAAGGAATGAGACAAGAAGAAGTTAAGCCATGGCTTAATTATAGAGTAAACTTATTTGTAGATAATAGCAATTTAGAAGGCGCACCTGTTATTATGGATTCTAATTATCAATATCATAATTTATTTGGTAAATTAGAATATGAAAATCAATTTGGAATGCTTAAAACTGACTACACAATGCTTCAAGCTGGACTTTTGCATAAAGCAAATGGAGGATATATAATTCTTCAAGCAAGTGATTTATTAGCAAATCAAATATGTTATGATACATTAAAAAAAGCGCTTCTTGTAAAAGAATTAAGCATTGAAAATAACATGGAACAACGTTCATATATGGTTATGATATCTTTAAAACCAGAACCTATTCCTATAAATGTAAAAGTTTTATTACTTGGAGATGCAAATATTTATCATACATTACTTGCATTAGATCCAGAATTTAAAAAGCTATTTAAAATAAAGGCAGAATTTGAGGAATCTGCACCAAGAACAGATGCAAATATTTTAAAACTTGCAAATTTTGTTCGTAGTTTTTCTGAAAAAGAGAGTATGCTTCCATTAGATAAGGGGGCAATGGCAAAAGTTGTAGAGTTTGCATCTAGACTATCTGATGATAAAGAAAAGCTTTCTACAAAATTTAATGAAATTGGCGAAATAGTTGCAGAAAGTTCAACATGGGCAAGACTTGCAAAGAAAAAAGTTGTAACAGCAGATTTTATTGATAAAACTTTATCAGAAAGGGTTGATAGAATTAAAAAATATGATTCTAGATACTTAGAAATGATTAAAGAAAACTCTTTATTAATAGATACTTCTGGTTATGAAGTAGGCTCTATAAACGGACTTACAGTTATGACAATAGGAGATTATACATTTGGAAAGCCTGCAAGAATAACAGCAAATACTTATATGGGCAAAAATGGAATAATTAATGTAGAGCGCGAAACAGAAATGTCTGGACCTACACATTCAAAAGGTGTTTTAATACTTTCTGGATATTTAGGTGAAACATTTGCGCAAGACTTCCCATTATCTCTTACAGCCAGTCTATGTTTTGAACAGTTATATAACGGTGTAGATGGAGATAGCGCATCTAGTACTGAAAGCTATGCAATACTTTCAAGTTTGTCTGGAATTCCAATTAATCAGTCTTTAGCAGTCACTGGTTCTGTTAATCAAAAAGGAATGATTCAACCAATAGGTGGAGTAAATGAAAAAATAGAGGGATTTTACCAAGTATGTAAAATGAGAGGACTTGATGGCTCTCACGGCGTAATAATACCAATTCAAAATGTTAAAAATCTTCATCTTTCTGACGAAGTAATAGCTAGTGTTAAAGAAGGAAAATTCCATGTATATGCAATTTCTAGCATAGATGAAGGTATAGAAATATTAACAGGTGTACCTGCTGGAAAGAAAAATAAAGATGGTAAGTACCCTGCTGGAACTATAAAATATTTAGCTTATGAAAAATTAAAACAATATAATGAAAATAGTAAGAAAAAATAAATGAAAAAAAGGAGTTCTTTTAAAAAGAGCTCCTTTTATGCAAAGATTGCTATTGTGCTAATATGTAAATGTAGTGTATAATAAATATGGTGATTATATTGAACGCATATACAGAAACGAAAAATATTTTAAAAAAATATAATATTGTAGCAAGCAAAAAATTAGGACAAAATTTCTTAATTGATGATGGCGTAATAGATAGCATTATAACTGCGTCAGATGTAAATAAAAATGATTTAGTAATTGAAATTGGACCAGGTCTTCGGAACACTTACTAAAAGCTTACTTGAAAACGCAGGAAAAGTTATATGTATAGAGTTAGACACTAGAATGATTAATATATTAAATGACAGATTTAAACTTTATGATAATTTTGAAATAATAAATCAAGATGTTTTAAAAGTGAACCTAAGTAAAGTAATAAAAGAAAATAAAAATGCAAATCTAAAAAATGCAAAAGTAGTTGCAAACTTGCCATATTATATAACAACACCAATAATAATGAAATTATTAGAAGATAGATTAGATATAGAAAGTATAACAGTTATGGTGCAAAAGGAAGTTGCACAAAGGCTAGTTGATGTCCCGGGTGGAAAAGATTCAGGAGCTATAACTTACGGAATAAATTATTATACAAAACCTGAAAAAATAATAGATGTTCCAAACACTTCATTTATACCAGCGCCTGAAGTAAACTCAAGTGTAATTAAACTGACTATTTTAGATAATCCAAAAGTTGAAGTAGAAAATGAAGAATTATTATTTAAAGTTATAAAAACAGCATTTATGCAAAAAAGAAAAACACTACTTAATGCACTTTCAAATGGAAATGTAGCATCTAAAGAGCAAATAGAAAAAATGCTACAAGATTTAGGTTTTGATTTGAAAGTACGAGGCGAAAAATTATCATTAGAAGATTTTGCAAAAATATCAACTTATATCGCTAAAAAATTGACAAAATAGGCATTTTAAGGTAAAATTATAAGAATGAAATATAAGAGGAGTAAATTAAGAATGCAAAAAAACAACATGAAAATAATTGAAAATATAGAAACTAAAACAAGGGTATATCTTGCAATTATTGCGATAGCCTTAATTTTATTATGCATAAATGCTACGGCATACATTATTCCAAGCATTATTCTATATGTTTTAATTATTGCATATACAATTTGGATATATAACAAAAGAGAATCAGAAATATCAAACTATATTAATGAGCTTACAATAAGTATGGACTCAGCAGCAAAGAATACATTAATAAATTCACCATTTCCATTAATAATACTTGAAACAGATGGAAATGTTATATGGAGAAGTTCTAAATTTAACAAAGAATTTGCAAATGTAGGTATTAATAATTATATTGATGATATTACAAAAGAAATAAAAATGGATATAGATAATAATAATACACCAACAGTTGATAAAGAAGTACAAATAGATGAAAAAACATATCATATAATTGGTGACTATGTAAAAATAAAACAAAAAGATAAAAGAAAAACTAGCAAATACATGACAATATTATATTTTATAGATATTACAAAGGCAAAAGAGTTATACAATAAATATAATGATTCAAAAACATGTATGGGAATTATAATGATAGACAATTATGATGAAATCATACAAAGAATAGCAACAGAAGAAAAGCCACAAGTTATGGCTGAAATAGAAAAAATATTATATGATTGGGCAAATGAAACAAATGGTGTAATAATAAAAACTGAAAGAGATACATTTGTATATGTATTTGAACAAAAATATCTAGAAAAAATGGAAGAAGATAAGTTTAGTGTGCTAGATAAGATAAAAGAAATAAAAACAAGTGAAAAATTACAATTAACACTAAGCATAGCTATATCTAATGAAGGAGAAACAAACTATGAAAAATATCAAACAGCAAATGATGCGATGGATATAGCACTTGGTAGAGGTGGAGACCAAGCAGTAGTTAGAGCTGATGGCAAATATGATTTCTTTGGAGGAAAAGCTCAAGAATTAGAAAAAAGAACAAAAGTTAAAGCAAGAGTTGTAGCACATGCATTAGAAGAATTAATAGAAAAATCTGACAATGTAATGATAATGGGACATCAAAATGGAGATATAGATTCAATCGGCTCTAGTTTAGGATTATATAGATTTGCAAAAACAATTAAAGAAGATGTATATGTAATAAATAATACAAAAAATTTAGCTATTAATAGTTTCATTGAGACATTACAAAACGAGGAAGAATACGGAGAAATTATTATAGATAAATCTCAGGCATTGTCAAAAATAAATGATAATACATTATTAATAATTACAGATACTCATAAAAAGAACTTTGTAGAAGTTCCAGAGCTTCTTGATAAAACAGAAAATATTGTTGTAATTGACCACCATAGAAAGAGTGCTGATTTTATAGAAAATGCAACACTTACATTCCATGAAGCTTATGCTTCATCAGCATCTGAATTAGTTACAGAGATTATAGAATATGGAACAAATGATATAGTATTAAATCAGATAGAAGCAGAAGGCTTGTATGCTGGTATTATGATGGATACCAAAAACTTTACATTTAAAACAGGAGTAAGAACATTTGAGGCAGCAGCATATTTAAGAAAATACGGTATTGATATAATAAGAGTTAAAAAGTGGTTCCAAAGCGATTTAGAAAGCTATAATGTAATTGCTGATATAGTTAAAAAAGCAGAAATAATAAATGACTCAATAGGAATTTCTGAATACAAGAAAAAAGATAAAAATGCTAATTTAATTTGTGCAAAAGCAGCTGATGAATTACTTACAATAAGAGATATAACAGCTTCATTTGTAATAGGAAATCTAGGAGATAAAATATGCATTAGTGGACGTTCTATAGGTGATATAAACGTACAAATAATACTAGAAAAACTTCGGAGGCGGAGGACATATTACACTTGCAGGTGCACAACTTGAGGGATTAACCTTAGATGAAGCAAAACATGAGCTTATAATTAGAATAAATGAATATTTTGCAGAATTAGCATAATAAAGTAATAACTTAAAACCAAAAGTAGCAAAAGAAAAAATTTTAAATAAATATATCACAATATGCAAAAAACTTTTTCTATATAGGCAACCAAATATGACAAAAAAAGCCATTAAAAAGTAGTAGAATTAGGACAAGTAGCTAAAAATGAATATTTACAAAAGATTAGAAAAAGTTATTGAGGGTGGTAAAAGGATGTTTCAAAATATAAATGATGAAGAAATAAAAGAAGATAAAAGTTATGATACTGGTAAAAATAAAAGGAAGGCTATAAATTTTAAGAATATTTTTTCAGTATCTGACTTTGTTTTATGTGCAATTTCATTTATGGTATCAATGGTAAGTTTTCATGGAGAATTTGCTCCATTTGGACTAGCTATATTTGCTGCTGTATGTAGTAACAGAATAGCAGCAGGACTTGTATTTATTGCAACATGTATTGGTACTTTAATAGGATTTGGAGGAAGTGGATTTTTAAGTTATTTATTAACAGCTCTTTTATTTATAGTAATGACATTAATATTTAGACCAAGATTTCAAGAAGATAGAAATGAAAAACAAAAATTAGGAATATATGTTATGGCTTCTTCATTCATTGTACAAGCAGGAAAAATGTTCTTTACAATGTTCTTAGTTTATGATTTATTAGCAAGTATTGTATTTGCAGTTCTTACATATATTTTCTACAAAATATTTGCGAATTCAATTATAGTAATAAAAGAATATGGAATAAAACAAGTATTTACAATAGAAGAAGTAATGGGAGCAAGTCTCCTTTTGGCAATTGCGATATATTCTTTGCATGGATTAAATATTTTTGGTTTATCAATTAGTAATATATTAAGCATAATGTTAGTTCTTTTCCTAGGATGGAAAAATGGAATGCTAGTTGGAGCAACTGCAGGAATTACAATAGGAATGGTACTTGGAATTATAGGGTCTTCTAGTCCGGTTCTAGTTGCATCTTATGCAATATCTCGGAATGATAGCAGGAATATTAAATAAACTTGGAAAAATAGGTGTTATAATAGGATTTATTTTAGGAAATGTAATTCTTACATATGTGGCAAATGGAAATACCCTTCCAATTATAACTATAAGAGAAATACTTATTGCTTCACTTGGATTATTGTTATTACCTAAAAATATTAATATAGATATATCAGATGTAGTAAGTAGAACAAAACTTCTTCCAACTACAGCAGGGCAAATAGAAGGAGATAAAGAAACTATATATAAATTAAATACTGTATCTGAAACAATTTCTGAAATGGCAAAAAGCTACAGCGAGGTTGCTGCAACAACAATGGATACAGAAGAAGATTTAAAGAATGACAGCAAAGAAAGTTTTAAGGAAGAATTGCAAAACAATATAGAAGATTTATCAGATAATGTATTATATGAAGACATCATATATGATGATGATAGCATATTAGATGATATATATGATTTATTAGAAGAAAAAGAAGAAATTACTAAAGATGAGCTAATAAAAACATTTGAAAAAAATAATAATTATATAATAGGAATAAACAATAGCGAAGATTCAATAATAGACAGTAAAATAGAAAATGATATAATTCAAATAGTAAAAGTTATTAATCATACATATAGAATCAATAAATTAAATATGATATGGAAACAAAAAGAAGCAAGTAATAAAAAAGTACTTGCAAATCAACTTCGGAGGGGTATCAAAAGTTATATCTTCACTTGCAGAAGATATAGAAGAAAAAGATAAGAAGGAAGAAACAAAAAAAGAAGATGCAAAATTTAAAATAGAAATTGCATCAAGTAGTGCTACAAAAAATAATAGTGAAGTATCAGGAGACACAAGTATTCAGACAAAACTACATGACGGAAAATACATGATGGCAATAAGTGATGGAATGGGTTCTGGGCCAAGAGCTAAAAAAAGTAGCTCTACAGTTATAAAAATGCTAAAAAGACTTCTTACTACAGGATTTGATAAAGATGTTTCAATAGGCTTAATTAATTCATCTGTAAATCTAAATTCAAATGAAGAAACATATGCAACTATTGATATATCTGTATTTGATACAAGTAATGGCAACATTGAGTTTATAAAAAATGGAGCTTGCCCAACATTTATAAAAACAAATAATAAAGTAGAAGTAGTAAAAGCAATATCACTTCCCGCAGGAATAGTAGAAAATATAGATTTAGTAGTATATGATAAAGACCTAAAAGGCGGGGAAATTGTAGTAATGTGTAGTGACGGAATATTAGAATCAAATGATGAGCTTACTAATAAAGAAATTTGGGTTAAAGAATTACTAGAAAATATAGAAACAGACGATATTCAAAGAATTGCAAATATCTTATTACAAGAGTCTATAGACAATGGGCTTGGAGTAGCAAAAGACGATATGACAGTACTTGTTGCAAAAGTTGAAAAGATATAAAATATATATTAACAAATATTGTATACGAAAGGGGAAAAATATGAACCAATATAGGACACATAATTGTAATGAATTAACAATAAAAAACGTAGGAGAAAATGTAAAACTTGCTGGATGGGTACAATCTATAAGAAACTTAGGTGGAATGAAATTTATAGATTTAAGAGATGAAAATGGAATTACGCAAATTATTGCATCAGACAAAATAGATTTAAAAGACGTTGTAACTGAGAGCGTAATAAGTGTAGAAGGAAAAGTTGTTGAAAGAACAAATAAAAATCCAAAAATAGCAACAGGTGATATAGAAATAGAGGCACAAAATATAGAAATACTAGGTAAATGCAAAAATGTATTGCCATTTGAAATCAATTCTGAAAAAACAGGAGAAGCAAGAGAAGATTTAAGATTAGAATATAGATTCTTAGACTTAAGAAACACAAAATTACATGATACAATTTTGCTTCGTTCGAAAATAATGAAAACACTAAGAAATAAAATGGATGAGTTAGGATTTACAGAAATACAAACACCAATCTTAGCAAACTCATCACCAGAAGGTGCAAGAGACTTTTTAGTTCCAAGTAGACTTCATCCAGGTGAATTTTATGCACTTCCACAAGCACCACAACAATTCAAACAATTATTAATGGTAAGTGGTTTCAATAAATATTATCAAATAGCACCATGCTTTAGAGATGAAGATCCAAGAGCAGATAGAGCACCAGGTGAGTTTTATCAATTAGATTTTGAAATGAGTTTTGCAACTCAAGAAGATGTTTTAAAAGTATTAGAAGAAGTTTTTGTAGAAGTATTTACAAAACATACAAATTGGAAAGTAGACAA
>CANQZZ010000048.1 GCA_947628465.1 uncultured Clostridia bacterium | reverse complement strand
CTACTATTTTAACATTTTTTTGTACAAAACTAAAATCAACACGGATAAAAAGTGGCTTTTAAAAATAAAATTAAGGAAACGAAAAAAGTTGAAAAACTTGTATTCACAAATAGCTATTTGTATGGTATAATACACTAAAGTTTTAAGTTGAATACATATTAATAGTTGGTAAAAAGATACAAAAGTTAGCTTACAAATCTTGTAAGGGGATGTTGAAATGATTTTTAAAGATTATTATAAAATATTAGGATTAGAAAGTAATAAAGTAAGTAGTGATGAAGTAAAAGTAGCTTTCCGCGAGCAAGCAAAAAAATATCATCCAGATGTAAATGCTATGGATTCTTTAGCTGAGGAAAGATTTAAGGATATTAATGAGGCATATAAAGTACTATCAAATTCTAGCAGTAAAAGAAAATATGATAGAATGTGGAATAATCATGTAGGAAAAAAACAGGCAAAACAGGCTTATGAGGAAAGCAAAAGAGGTAAAGATTCAGTATTTAGTGATTTCTTTAATATGTTTTTTGGAAGTCCAATTCAGGAAGATAGACAAGTAGAATCCAAAAATGCAAAAAAGAAAAATCCTATAAAAGGTGAAAATATAGAAACGGAAATAAATGTAGGCATAGAAGATGCATATTTTGGAATAGAGAAAAAAATTTCTTTAAGAACAGTTAATCGGAAAAATGAAAAACTTTTTAGTAAAAATACCTTCAGGAATTAGAGATGGAGAGAAGGTAAGATTACTTGGACAAGGTAAAGAAGGAAAAAATGGCGGAAAAAACGGAGATATGTTTATAAAAATAAACATAGAAAATAGTAATAAATTTAAATTACAAGGATATGATGTTGTAACAGATTTATTCTTAACACCATGGGAAGCAGCCCTAGGAAAGAGAGTAAATGTAGAATCATTAGATGATACAATTTCTTTATATGTTCCACCAGGAATACAAAGTGGAGAAAAAATAAAAATCCCACAAAAAGGATACAAGGATGGAATGGGAAGTAGGGGAGATTTGATAGCAGAAATAAAAACAGTAGTACCAAAAAGGTTAACAGAAGATGAAAAAGAACTGTTTGAAAAATTAAAAGCTATTTCAGATTTTAATCCAAGAAGAAATGTGTAGCAGTAAAAATAAAAGTTCACATAATTAGTTTAAAATATTGACATATAATATATTTTAAGGTATAATTAAATAGTAATTATACGAACGATAAAATACATTAATATATGTAGAAGTGAGGTGCTTGTAAAGCATGGAAGATTTTATACAGGGAAAACACTTTAGCATAACGGATCCACAAAATGTAAATACTGTGATTTATGAGATTAATAAAACTGAAAAGGAAATGGCTAAGAATTCTCCAAAATATACAGTTGAAAGACTAGATTATACTGAAGAATTTGTAGGAGAAAAGAAGAAAAAAACTTTTTATATAAACGAGCCTAAACCAGAAGGTAATGATTTGGTAATTTTATCATTTGGAAATGAAAAGGTTGTAGTAAATACAGGAGTTCTGGAAGGGAACATGGTGAAAATATGTAAAAAGCCAATACCTATGAAGTTTAGAAGCATTTATAGTGAAGATGAGCAGCCTGAAGAAGAAGTAGAATATACTCCAAATTTAAAAAGGCCAATTTCAATTATTGATCCAGAAACTACGGAAGAAGTAAAACCAATATTATATTTTGATGAGAAATCAAATGAAGTAAAGGGAAAATGCAAATTAAAACCATACAAAAGTTATTTTGCGTTTGAAATAAGGGAAATCAACAAATAAATTATAATTAATCATTCATTTAATTAAAGGAGGATGTACAATGGCAGATTATGAAATCGGTGCAACAATGCCAATAGAAGTTGGTAAAGGGAAAATGGAAAAAGGTAAAGACAATACTCAAGTAGTAATAGATAGTCCTAAAAAAAGAAATTTAGAGTTTGGGTATTTAGAGATACCAGCAGTAGAAAACAAAAAGGTAAAAAGATCAAGAGCAAAGGAAGATTCAAAAGAAGACAGATAATTATTTTTACAAATGAAAAGGTGAAAAGTTATGAATTATAAAATAGAAAAGACATTAAAAAAGAGTAAAAATATATTTATAGTTGTTGCAGTACTATGGGTAATATTATCCATAGTATTAGTTTCGCCTATAACAGTTAGTATAGTAGAGTCAACAGAAAATGGAATATTTGATTTTGGACAATTTACAGAAGATATGTTTTCAAATATAACTAATATAGGAAGCAACTTAAGCAAAGTATTTACAAGTGAATATGTAAAAATATTTTGGAAAACAGAAGCATATTTTTCAATCTTTTTATTATTTTGTGCAGTTATTGGAATCAGTAAAGCAGTGCCAAAACATGAATATTCAGATATTGAGCATGGATCAAGTGATTGGGCGACAGGCGAACAATATGAAGTACTAAGCAAGAAAAAAGGAATATTACTGGCAGAAAATCATTATTTACCAGTTGATAAAAGAGGTAATACAAATGTATTAGTTGTAGGACGGTTCAGGTTCTGGTAAATCTGCATCTTACGTTATCCCAAATGCATATCAATTATTAGGTTCTTATGTATTTACAGATCCTAAAGGTGAATTATATGATAAAACAGCAGGATATCTAAGAAGTAAAGGATATGATATAAAAATATTTAACTTAGTAAATCCCAAAAATAGTGACGGATATAATCCATTAATGCACATACAAAATGAGATAGATGTTGATATAATTGCAAATACAATAGTAAAAGGTCAAAGTGATGTGCAAAATCAAGCTGATCCATATTGGGATGATATGGCAGAAATGCTATTAAAAGCATTAATATATTATTTACTTGCAACAAGACCTGAAGAAGAACAAAGCTTATCAAGTTGTGCAGAATTAGTTAGAGCTGCTAATAATAATGGAGCAGGGAACTTACTTACAGAACTTATGAATCAATTACCTTATGACCATCCAGCAAGAATGTTCTATAAATCTATAGAAATTGCACCAGAAAAAACATACAGTTCTATACTTTCTTCACTACAATCAAAGCTTGGTAAATTTGACTCTAAAGAAATTGCAGAACTTACATCAACTAATACAATAAATTTTGAAGATATAGGAAGAAGAAAAACAGCTGTATATGTTATATCTTCAGATACACATGCAGCTTATGATTTCTTGCTTACAATATTTTTCTCACAAATGATACAAAGATTATATGATTTTGCAGATGTAAATGGAGGAGCGCTTCCTCAACCTACATATTTTATATTAGATGAGTTTGCAAATATAGGTAGAATTCCTGATTTTGATAAAAAAATATCAACATCAAGAAGTAGAAAAATATCATTTAGTGTTATTTTGCAAAATTTAGACCAATTAGAGGCAGTTTATGAAAAATCACACGAAACAATAATTGGTAACTGTGATACTACAATATTTTTAGGAAGTAACTCTCAAAAAACAGTTGAATATTATTCAAAAGAGTTAGGAGAAAAAACTATAAATAGAGATAGTTGGTCAGTTAATAAAGATAAGCATATGTGGAAGCAAGGATTTAATAAAACAGATCAAGTTATGGCAAGAGCGCTTATGACACCAGACGAGCTTAGAAGATTAGATAATGATTTATGTATTATATTTGAAAAGGGTGTAAAGCCAATAAAAGCTCAAAAATATTATTACTTTAAATATAATACTGCAAAATTAGTAAGTCAGTACATGTGTAGTCATAATGATATTCCACCTATAGATAGAGGTAAATGGAGAAAATATAATCCATATAATCCTTATGTAGAGGAATCAGAAGAAAGTAAGGAAAACACAAATATTGAAAGCCTAGATGATTTGTTCGAGGAAGATGAAAAAGAACAAAATGAAAATACACAGAACGAAAACGCACCTACATTACCACAAGATGAAGAAATTGTGCAAGAAGAAAATGAAAATAAAGAAGATGAAATATTAAGTTATGATGTTCAAAAAGAGCTAGAGGCAAAATTTGATGAACTCTTTGGTGCATTAGAAGATTCAAACAATTAAAAATATATAAAAAAAGGGGGGAATAAATACCCCTTTTATTTTTAAATATAATATAAATAGTTTATAAAAATAAATTGTAATATAAGGAGAGTTAATATTATGAATCATAAGGGAAGTATTAGATTAGAGACAGATAGATTGATATTGAGAAAGCTAAATATAAAAGATGCACAGGAAATATTTACCAACTGGACAAGCGATTGCGAAGTTGCCAAATATGTAAGATGGTCAACACATAAAAATATAGAAGATACATTAATGTGGATTAGAGAAGAAGAAAAGAATTATGAGCAAATAAATTATTATACTTGGGGAATTGAGTTAAAAGAAATAGGAGAACTTATAGGCTCAATTTCTGCAATTTATAGGGAAAATGACGATAGATATGAACTTGGATATGCTTTGGGAAGAAAATATTGGAGAAAAGGGTATGCAACTGAAAGTTTAAAGAAAGTAATGGACTTTTTAATAAATGAGGTAGGAATAAAAAAATTTGAATGTGCACATGTAAAGTTAAATCCTGCATCAGGAGCTGTAATGCAAAAAGTTGGATTTAAATATGTTAAAGATGCGATGTTTGAGACTTTTGATAAAACACAAATATTTGAATGTAAGGTATATTATTTAGATATAAAACCATAGAAAAATAATTTTATTTTTCTATGGCTTTTAGCTTGTTACATATATAAACTTTTAATAATATTATTGTACTGGAATTTCTATATAGAAAGCAGTTCCTTTTCCAGCCTCTGTTTCATATCTTAAATTACCACTAAAATGCGCCTTTATATTAGAATAAGACATAAATAATCCAAGACCAGTTCCGTTTTTTCCTTTTGTTGTAATCATTTCTTTGAATAATTTTTCTTGTACTTTTTTAGGAAGTCCACCTGCATTATCCTCTATTTTAAATACTACGTTATTTGATTCTTTATAAATTCTAAAAGTTATAGTTTCATTTGTTTTTCCTTTCATTTGATATGCTTGTATAGCATTTGAAATTATATTATTTATTACTTGCACTAAGCTATTAATATTTCCTTTAACAGTCATAGCTGTATCAATATCTGCTTGAGTATTCAAATTTATCAAAGCATTTTTTAATTCATGTTTCATTAAAATATCTACATAATTTATCAATTCTTTTATTGTAAAGCTATTTGCAGTTTGTTCTGAAAACGCAACTGCTTGTCCTTTTATAGCAGTAATAATGTCAGACATATATGACAAATGGGTTCTCATCTTTTCTATCCAAACATTCATATCATGTGCAATTTCATGATGATCTTGAGGTGTTACTTCTGGATCTTCTATTGAAGAATCATATTCTTTAATTAAATCAGATAGACCTTCAGCAGCACCAGCTATTGACATTATAGGAGTTTTTAAGTTATGTGCTATACCGCCTATCATTTGACCAAGAGATGCCAAACGTTCTTTTTCAACAAGCATATCCTGATTATCTTTTATTGTTTGCATGTCCATGTTATGCTGAGTAACATCTTTTAAAAGTATAAGAACTCCTAAAAAATTTCCTTTTGATTCAATACGATTTATTTCAATATGAAAATATTTATTTATTTTATTAAAATGCTTTTCTAGGATGATGGTTTTATCTTTCTTATTTGCTTCATTAAGAGATTTTTTTAAAACATTAGTATTGATATTTAAGTTTTTATGATTATTTACTAATACAAACAAATCTTTATTTCTAACATCATTAGCAATAAGATTAAATGTATCTAAAAAGGTTTGGTTAAAATCTATAATTTTATTATCTTGATTTAATACTATATATGAATCAGATATTCTATCAACAATTCTCTGAAGTGCTATAGGTGCAACACTTAAGAAATTAAATTTAAATATAGCAAAGGCATAGCATATAATACCAAGACCAAATGTAATAGGTGTTAAATAAATATTCATAGAAATAACACCTAATGCACCTAGTATATTAACTATCAAAGGAATCATAGTTCCTATAAATATTAAGATAGCCTGTTTAGAAAAGAATCCAGAGTTTCTAATTGAATATACTAATAAATAAATAAGGGCTACAATATACATTATATAAGTATAAAGAGAATGTACATAAAAATATACACCAAATTGAGTTTCTTCTACATTAACGGAGTAAACCTTATAAAATAAATGATGATAATTATTTGTCCATAACAGTAATAAAGATATAATAGGAATTACAAATAATAATAAATATTTTTTTGTAAAGTTTACTTTTGTTTTTGCAAATATTAATGCCATTATAAATATAAGAACAGGCATAAAGCAAGCTGATATATATATAAAATAGTCAAAATATATTGGATTTATGTTTGGGTTTGACGAAAAAACAATTTGCAAGATAAGACCTATTAACCAAGACATAAATAATAAGCAAATTATCATAAATACATTATGTAGTTGTTTGTTGCTTTTTTCATTTGCTGTATGGTTGAAAAGAACATTAAATGCTATGCAAAGAAAAATTAATACAACAAGTGTTGGAATTTTAGATATAGACATTTATATCACCTTCTTAACAATTTCTATAAATCTTAATATATAATTATCATCTAGTGTTGGCCATTTAAATTTAAGTTTCTTTAGATAATTAATTGTAAAATCAGACTTAATTATAATATCAGTTTTATAATTTAAATGCAAATCTTTATCAAAATCATTTATTAAAAGATTTAAACTATTCTTTTGCTTTTTATTGTTTATTAAAGCTTTTATAATATCTTTAAATTCTGATTCTTCAACAAATTCAAAATTATAACCATATTTATTTAAGATATTAAATAAATCTTTAAGATATACGTGATTGTGATTAAACAAATGGAATATCCTATTTGTTTTTGTACTATTACAAATTAGCTTAATTATTGCATCACTTGCCGAATCGATTGGAGTAAATTCCAAATAATGCTCTTTCATATAATTAGGGATTTTTTTGATTTTAAAGAATGCCATAATTCTATTTAAATATGCATTATCAAGAGCATTTTCTTGGAATTTTCCATCTGATAATCTAGGCATTAAATTTCCCATTCTTAATATGTATGCTTCAAGTCCATTAGAAATAGCATTTAATACGAGCTTTTCAGCTTCAAATTTACTTTTTACATAAACGTTGTCTAGATTTTGGCCAATATAAAATGATGATTCATTAAAATATGTAGTTTCGTTTAATGATTGTTTAATATTTAGAGCATCAAATGCATTTCCTGATACACTTAAAGTTGATATTTGATAAAATTTCTTATTAAATGTAGAACAGAAATTTATCATTTGTTTTACACTTTTAACGTTAATATTATAGAAATCTTGATAATTTCCATAATGATCAACTTTTGCAGCGCTATTTATTACTATATCTATTGAGTTTGCTAATTTAAATAAATCATCTTGATTTAGTCCAAAGCCATCTTCAGTTATATTACCAGTAACAGCAAAGATTCTTTTATTTATTAAGTCATTATATTTATCTCCAAAATAGTAATTTAGTTTGTCGTATAATTTAGTTTCAGCAGTAAGACCAGGTTCTTTTCTGATTATACAATATATGTTTCCTGGTTGATTTTTTAAATAAGAATCTAGTATATGTGCTCCTAAAAAACCTGTTACACCAGTAAGTAAGATATTTCCACAGTCAGCACTTTCTATTGGAGTTTCATCTAAATTATGATCTAATATTGAATTGAAATTCAAATCACTTAGATCTATTTCTTCAGTATTATCAATACTTTGGCCTGACTCAATTTTCTTTACTAAATCTGATATAGTAGGGAAATTAAATATATCTGAATATGTTATTTTATCTGATATTTTTAGTAATTCTATATTTAAGTTCATTGCTAAAATAGAGTCTCCGCCTAATTCAAAGAAATTATCATTAACTCCTATTGGTTTAGTATTTAAAATGTTTTCCCATATTGAAGCTATACGTATTTCTAAATCAGTTTTAGGTGCTACATATTTTTCTTTACTAGAATTAAGTATGCCATTAGGTACAGGGAGAGCCTTCTTATCAATTTTTCCATTTGGAGTATATGGAAATTCATCCATAGGAGTAAAATATGAAGGAATCATATATTTAGGCAACGTTTTTGACAAGTATTTTCTAAGTTCATTTACTCTTATTCTTTTATTTGCAATAAAGTATGCAGCTATAAATTCTCTATTATCAAGAGTTTGTTTAATTACTTTTACTTTTAAAATATTAGGGAATTCTAATATTTTATTTTCAATTTCACCAAGTTCAATTCTTAATCCTCTAATTTTTACTTGATTATCTATTCTTTCAAGGTAGTAAACTTCTCCATTTTCTAAAAACTTACATAAATCTCCTGTTTTATACATAGTCTTATTATTTTCAAATATATTATTAACAAAACTTCTCTTAGTTAAATCTTCGTTATTTATATAGCCATATCCAACTCCATCACCAGCTATATATAATTCTCCTGGAATTCCAACAGGTGTAGGATTCATAGATTTATCTAATATGTACATTTGTGTATTATATAAAGGTTTACCAATATTAACATCTGTTTGATTAGTAACATCAGTTAAAGATGAAAATACAGTAGTTTCACTAGGACCATATCCATTATATATTTTTTTGATTCCTAAATCTTTAAGAGTTGATAGTAAATTATTAGGTAATGGTTCACCTGCTAATACAACATATTCAAGATCTTTTAAACATGGGCAATCATTAATATTATCGATAAATATTTGCATTCTTGAAGGTGTCATTTGTATTATTTTAACATTATTATTTTTTAATAATGAATTTAATTTAGCAGGAATATGTTGTTCTTCATCATTGCTAATAATTAATTTTAATCCTTTTTGGAGTGAAATTAATGTTTCAAAAATGAATATGTCAAAGCTTACGGTAGTAATCGATGCGATAGATTGATTATTACTATTTCTTAAATATTCTACGTAATTGTTACAATAATTTGTTAAATTAGAAAGTGCTATATGTTTTAAAGCAACTCCTTTAGGCATACCGGTAGAACCAGAAGTGTATATGATATATGCTAAATCTTCTGGTTTATTTATATGTTCTAAATTATTTTTGTGAGAATTATATAATTCATTTTCAAGCTCAACAAATACTTTATGTTCGAAATTAACTTTATCTTCTAGATTTTTAAAAGTTAAAAGTATTTTAGAATTACTATTATTTAACATGTATTCAATTCTATCTTGAGGATATTCAGGGTCAATTGGTATATAGCAAGCCCCACTCTTAAGAACAGCAAGAATAGATACAATCATTTCAAGTGAACGATTAACCATAATACCAACAATATCATTTCTTCCTACATTATTATTTCTTAAATAATAAGCTAAGCTGTTTGCCCTTTCATTTAATTCTTTATATGTTAATTGTTGATTCTCAAAAACAATTGCA
>CANQZZ010000047.1 GCA_947628465.1 uncultured Clostridia bacterium | reverse complement strand
TCTATTGCTATTTCTGACATTCCCACATGACATGTTCCTTGGAAATACCAAGTAAGTGGTTTTCCTGGTTCTGTAGCTGTAACTTCTGGTAATTGAATAGCCCAATATCCATTTGTTTTTGCTTTTTCTATTGCTTTTAATTCATCATATTGTTCCTCTGTAAATAAGAACTCTATTTCTAGGTTTTCTGCTTTTTGACGTCCTTCTGCTTGTCTTTCATCTGGAATATCTAAAGCACTATATGTAATTCCTTCTGGTGCTGTTAAAAATTCTGGTATGCTTTGTACAAAAGCTACTTGTTTTCTTTGTAGTTCTTGTTTTAAAGCTTCTAAAGTATCTGCATGAAATACTTTAGTTAATGTACTTGTTTTTGGTTCTGACATTTTATTTCCTCCTTTTCATAATAAAAGACATCTGCTGTTGCAAATATCTTTGTTTTTATCTAATTATTTGAAATGCGTTAGTCAACGCATTATATCTAACCTCATAAGTGGTTGTTACCCCATATTTTTGTAATATTGGGTCATATATGCAAGGACTTGTATTAGTCCTTACTAAGTTATATTCTAATAATTTTTCGTCTGTTTTATCAGTCATTTCCATAGCATTTCTTTGTTTTTCATGCCAATGCTTTATTGAAATTTGAAAAGTACACATTGCATTTGTTCTGTTTATGCTTTTTAAAGGCGTTTGCATTTCTCTGCAAGGAAATTTACTTGTAGTTGTTGGATTTGTTAATACAACCTCATCTTTTAATTGTATTAATTTATCATATATTAAATCTGAAAATTCTTTAGTTCCTAACATTATTTACACACCTCTTTTAACATGTTCTTTACATTTTCTATTACTACTTCAACATTGTCGTTTCTTGTTTCAAACTCAGCATCTCCTAAAAAGTGATTAGCTTTCGATCCATGTGCTATGTAGAATTGAGTATCATTTATTGTTACGATAGGATAATTTAAACTTCTTTGCACTTTACTTACTGGAATAAACCACTCTGTATAACCACTTTCTAAAAAGTGCTTTGTAGTTCCTACATGGTCTTGCTCTGCATAAGTACCAGTTCCAAAATATTCAAACCATAAATAAGACTGTCCATTACTTATAAATTTAGTAGGGTCAGCATATACTCTGCTTTTTACTTTTCCTGTAGAACCCTCTATAATTTCAACAAGTATTCCTTCTTTGTTATGTCCTTTTTCAAGCCTAATAGCACAGCCTTGGATATTTTTTATAATATCTTCAACACTTTCTTTTATAGTCTGTGGTAGTTGCTTTTGAAGTTCTTGTATTCTTTTATAGTTATATTTAGCCTTTACTTTACAATTAATTTTGACCATTATATTTCTCCAGTCTATATACAAATGTATTTCCTATCTTATTGATATCCATAACTCGATATTCTGGTACAAATGAATCTTGCTTAGAAATATCTGTAAGTGATATTCCATCACCTTTGTATATTGCATATTTTTGTGTAGTTCTTGCTTTATAAATACTATAATCTACTTCTCCAGAGGTTTTTCTATCTAATTCATTTATATCTTGTTGCATATTAAAATAAGCAGTAGAAATATATTTCCATGTCTTTGTATATTCTCCATGGTCATTTATTCCTTCTGCTCTACTTGCCCATACTTTTGTTAAATCTCGTGATAACATTATTTTATCCTCCTTAATCCAGACTTAATAATGTCATTTCTTAATTTTTCCATTATATCTTCGAATGAATTTGATATGCTTCCTTCATTTCTACTTTGCAACCCTTCTCCACCTCGCGTTAAATAAATTGCTTTTACTGCCTTTTTAACGTATGGAAATAACTTTTCTTTATCTTTGCTGTTAGAAATATCAAGGGCAATAGAATTTACTTCCTCTAATATTTCTTCCAAAACTTCTTTGTCATTTCTATAATTTTCCCCTAGATCAGCTATAATCTTTTCTATATTTTCCATTCTATTGCCTCCTTAATTATTCTGCTTTAGCTTCTAACTCTACACCTGATATATCAAGTGTTGTTGTTGCATTTTCTTTACCTTCTACAGTAATAACAACTGCTTTCTTGCTCTTTAATTTTATAAGATATTGATAGTCTTCTGGACTTAACTTTGTAGCTTTACCTCCCTCAAATTTGCAAGTTACAGTATTCTCTGCATCTTTGGCTTGTGGAAGTTCAAAAACTATATAATTTCCTTCTCCACCTGCACCAGTTATATCGGTAACATATTTAGATTTACCTGTTACTTTATTGTCAGCTGATATTACAATGTTGCTTTGAATATCTTTTGCTTGTTTGTTATTAACAACAGTCTCTTCGCTTGGAATAGCCACGGTTACTTTAGGCGTGGCTGGACTAGGGTGTAGTTTCCTTGTATATAATTAGATCTTCCATAACAGCTTTTGTACCTTTGTGTAAGAATAGTCCAAATGCTGTTGCTTCAGATAATTCAATAGCTTTTGGAGCGTAAATTCCTGGTAATACTGGTTGTGCTACTGCTCCTTTAACCATTACTATGTATTCTACGTTTTCTGGTAAAAATACACTTGAGTTAACTCTTACGTTATTAAAGATTCCACTCTCATAAGATGCTACGTTTGCATTAGCGTTTGGTAATGTTGCTATTTTATTTCTTAACTTGCCATATACTGCAGGTGTCATTATAACTTCTATCATAGTTCTTGGAACGCCTCTTACAAATTCGTTCTTTGTTGTTTCTACTTTTTGAATAGCTTCTTCTATTTCGTCTTCTATTGTTTCTGTTGTTGGTTCAAATTTTTTTCCTGCTTCTTTTGCAACAGAGAAGAATTTCTCTTCTAGTTCTACTTTTGCACTTTCTTGATGATTTCTTGTTCTTCTTTCAATTAATCCATTAACTCCATATAGTTTTAAGTCTTTTTCTTCAACTTCTTCCATAAATTCTGTATCGTCATCTATTGGAATAACTACTGGTTTTGCTTTAACAACATTTCCTTTTCCTGCACTTCTTGCAGTTCCATATGCTTGTGATTTAGCATTTACAAATCTTTTAGCTTCAACTGAGCCACTTGTTGGGTCTCCGCTTAAATCTGTGTTTTTTAATCTTGCTGATAATGTTGTAGCATTGATATTCTCAATAACTTTTCCGTATTCTTCAGCTAATTTGTCCTTTCCGCTTGATTGTAATTCGATGCTTAATGCGTCTTGTCTTGTATCTGCCATGATTAAATTCCCCCTTTAATATTAAAATACTTTAGGAATTGGTTTAGGTTGGCTTCCTTCCATTCCTGTCTTAGTAGTTGGAGTATCTTCTTTTAGTCTTTCATTGACTGCTTTTTCTACGGCTTTATTAAATGCATTAGATATTTCGTCTATTTTGCCATTTAGTTCTTCTGCCTTAATTGTCGAGTAATCAAAGTAAGATAATAAAGATATGTCTACTCCTTTTTCTTTTGCTATTTCGATTGCTTTGTCTTTTAATTCATAAGCGTTCAATTTAGCTAACGCATCTTCTTTTTCTCTGCGTTCTTTTTGTGCTTCATATTCTAGCTTTTGTTCTTTGTTCATTTTTGCTAATTTCTCAGCCTCTGTTTTTTGGGCATCGTTAATTTCTTGCCATTTAGTTTTGGCTGTTTCAATAGCCTTTTGAACTCTTCTGTCAAACTCTGCTTGATATTCTTTATTACTTAATACCTCATCAAAAGTTTGTGTCTCTTTTTTTGTTTCTGTCCCAGCAGTTGGACCTTCTCCCCCAGCTGTTGCATCAACTTTCTTTTCTTCTTCCATTTTTTACTCCTTGTCCCAACAGTTGCATTTATTGCCCCAATTGTTACTATTAAATTATTTCGTTTATTTTATTAAGCCTAACTATCGATAAAACGGCATAAAAATAAGACGTACGTCTACGTCTTTGATATATAATATTAAAATATTAATAACTATTTTTTATCTTTATCATTTCCAAACTGTCCTATTATTGCTAATGCTATTATAGTACCACAAATTATAGCTGTTATTTGTACTGCCATATTACACCTTCTTTCCATAATAAAAGCACCTACTTATTTAGTAAGTGCTATTTGTTAAAATCTATGTTTTTACATAGTTTCTCTATTTTTTTGTTTAGTTTTGAATTTTTATCTATGTTCTGTTTATTATTCCAAAATTGAGCTTCTAAACTGCTTTTTTTCTCTTCTTTTGTCATTTCATTGTTTAAATTTCTATTAGGTTTCATATTATAATTCCTCCAACTTAACATATATTATACCATTTTTATTTTTTATGTCAATTAATTGAAACTCTGTATTTCTACTAAACAATATTTCTCCTCCACCTTCATCATTCAATGTTGACAAATTCCTGCCAGTTTTTGATTTTATTTTCATTATCATTTTAAAACTTGTATCATAGACTCCTAGTGAAGAAGATATATAACTATTCCAATGTCCTATTCTTTGTTTGTTATCAAATATAGATAAAACTTTTTCTACATCTTCGGTATCTCTTACATAAACACTTCTTTTTACCCAGCCTTTATATATTGGCATTCCTTTTAATGCTTCATCTAAATTTTTAATATATTCCTTGTCTTCTTCTGATAATTTTTCATTGTTATATAATTTAGAATTAATTTTATATGAAGTACTTTTTAGATATTCCCTTAATGCTTTATATTGTTCTTCTCCTATTATATTGCCATTTCTAAAATCTTTACTTGTATAATCAGTATTATAAACAATAGTCGAACGACAATAATGGAAGTGTCCGAATTATAGGTGGAAGATTTAAACCGAAGCACCAGTCCTATAATCTTAAACCTAGTAATCCTTAAATCTTTTTGTGTTTGCCCATAATACCTATCAAACTCATTTACCTTATTTATATAAAACAATTGATTATTTAAACTACTGCACATATCTGTTTCATGTCCATCTATTGTTGCTATAAATCTTACTTTACTATTATCTTCTGCTATTGATTTTATTCCTTCTACTTTTGCTAAGTTATTTAATCCTATTAATTCATTATCTACTGCACCTGATATTTTGTCTTGATTTATTGATAATTTAGAATTTTGTTGTTTTTTAATTATATTTTGATAAATACTGTCATCTATATCATTAACTTTATTTTGTTGCATATTGATAAGCATTTGTCTATATATTTGTTCTGCATTATATTTTATTATAGTTTCTAAATATTCGTTCCAAACATATCCTTTAGCGTTTGGCATATCTAATAATGCTAAAAAAATAGCATCTGGTATTACAGATACTAATTTTCTTTTCTTTTTAGGTAATGTTTTATTTACTTCTATTTGTCCTTGTTGATAATAATAATTTGCAACGTCTTTAAAAGTATTTAATTCTGTTTCTTCTAGCTTGTTTTGTTCTTCTATGTAAGCACCATATATAAGTAATTCTAGTATTTCACTATTTTTTACTCTTGTTCTTTTATAAATACTATTTGCTAACATTCCAAAATAGCCAATTAATAAGCCTTTATCTTTCCATTCTTCTATATATGTATTTATTCTTTGTTTATGCTGTTTATCTGCAATATTATACATATAATCCCATGCAAAATCTATACTATCAAATATTTCTTGTAATCTATTTTGTGTTTGTTTACTAATACGATTATATAATCCTTTTAATTCTCGCATTTTAGTATCATGGTATTGCCAATTATCCATTTGCAACACCTCTCTACATTAATTCTGTTAATCTTTTAACTAATGCTTTTGTGTTCATTATCATTGTTTCTATCTTTTTGTTATATTCTTCTGTAATATTATGTATTTTTCGTTCATATTCATATTTAATTTTTTCTTTTTCAACTTCACTTGCTTTTAATCTTTCTACTAAATTATCTTTTTCTGCTAATACCATTTCTATTGTACATTTATTATTTTCCATTTACGACACCTTCTTTTCTTCTTTATCCATTTTTGTTACTGTATCTGATTGTTTTATATTTTCTTTCTTTACTTCATCATCTTGCTCAAATTTCTTATTAGGATTATCCTGTTTCGTATTTAGAGCAACATTACTTACATCTTGTCCCATTTTTTGCATATTTTGAATATTCTTTTCTATATTAGCTTCATTTTGTGCATCTATCTCTGCTAATTCACTTTCTGCATCTAAATCATAAGGAAGATGTTCTATTACTGTTTTATCACTTAATAATCCTCTTAATTTTAACCAAGTATCAATTATTTCTTGATTATTTTGTGGAAGGTTTCTCTTCAAAGTAATTTCAATATCTCTAAAATCAAAATTAGTTCCTCTTTTTAAGTTAATTCTATTTGTTATCATTTCCCACATTCTTAATAATTCTTTTTTGAATAAGTGATGAGGTTGTTGTAAAAATTGCTCAAGTGGGAAGAATTTCTTCTCTAATGCAGATGCATTATCTGCATCTGTAAATCCTTGGTCTGTTACATTAGGCACTCCACTCGTCATAAGCGCCATATCTAAGCAGGTCTTTTTATGATTTTCTGAGGCTGTATCATTTATATTTTTTATTAACCAGTCTATATCTCCGTCTTTATCTGGAGTATAAAATACTTTCGCATTTAGTATTGCATTATCTTCTTGAGTTCTTGCAGGGTTCTGTATCATTACTGGACTTCCATTGTCGTCTACTTTTGGTTGTCCTTCTTCATCAGTTACTTGTATTAATGCCTCATTTTCTGGTTCAAATCCTGTTATCTTTAATTTTGCATCATCATTATATTGGAAAGTATTTGCATTGTTTCTTATTACTTGTTCATGTTTTTTTATTAAAGGAATAACATTCTCAAAAAAACAAAGCCCTGTTGGGTTTTCTACTGCAAATATAGGTAAATCATCCCAGTAAACACCTTTCTTACTACCATCTACTTCTTTAAATTCATACTCTGCTGATTCCGTTATTGATGTTTTTTCTATACCATCAACAAATTGTTTTTTATAATCTTTTGTTATTATCTCTAAATGAGTTTCTATTCCACCTTTTGCTGTATTTTCAAACCATGCTCTTAGCAAACCTATTTTTTGGCTTGGTGTGTCATAATTCCAAATTGCTACTGAATTTAAACTAGATGTATGAGCATAAACTAATTCATCATCTTGTTTTCTTTGATATACAAGTCCATAACAAGCTCCAGTAGTAATAAAATCTAACACAACATCATAGAAAAAACTACCATTGTCATTATATTTAGTAATATAATCAATGATAGCTTGAAATTCCTCTGAATTATTCTTTTCTCCAAATACTTTCTTAAATATTTTTTTTAATATGCCTTTTTGCGTTTCATTTACCTTTTGTACTTTATACTGAGGTTCTTTTCCACCAAAATAGCCTGATGCTATTATAGATATATATTGTTCTAATGCTACTATTACATCACTTTTATCATTCTCTCTTGTAAATCTCTCATACAAATATTTTCTATGTAACAATATAGGTAATGCTTTGCCCCATAAAATATTTATATTACTATTTATATTTGCTTCACTTAAAAAATCATCTTGATACTGTATTTTTTTTTGTGCCATTTTTCCCTCCTACATTATTTTGTTATAACCAAAACTTATCATCTTTGGTCGTGAATTTTCATATACACCAGTTAAACAATCTTCTGCATCATCATGTTCGTTTTTACCATCTCTAACATAATGCAAAATATGTCTTGCAAACTCTGGAAATCTATCTTTCCAATTTATTGGAAAATAAATATTATTCATTACTGCAGTCGAATTACTTAATATCCTCGCTATCTTATTTTCATTTTGATGAAACCAATTTATCTTTGTATGATTATTTTTTAATTCTTTTAATTCTCTTTGTACGTTTCTTGCAAATCCTCTGCCACCATTGTTGCTTTCTATGTTTGCATAACCTACATTATCTTTTGTCATCATTTTTGCTACTGCAGGTTCTGTTATTTCCATTGAATCTTGTGTATATATAATATCTAATATGTAATATTCTTTATTATACATTTGATAATCTATTGAGCATAAAAAATCACTGCCTTCATCAGCAGTGTCTGTATAATTCATTATATAATGTGCAGGCGGTAGTTTATCATATGTTTTAAAATTACTATACAATCTATTCTTTACATCAATAGGCTCTTGTTGATAATTAGCATATATTATGTCTTTATTCATGTTTTTAGTCTTTAACTCATAATCTTTTTTTCTTAATATTTCTTCACAAAGCATACTTCCATCATCTTGTACGGCTTTATAATTTATATGTCTTACATTATCGAAATTATCAAGTATATATCCTGCTAAATCATTACTTGCCCATCTTGTCATTATTATAATAAGCTTAAAATTATTCTCTGTTCTTGATAGCATCGTATTATTAAACCAATCTATCTGCTTTTGTAAAACTGTTTCATTATAAGCTTCTTGTACATTTTTTATTAAGTCATCTATTATCATTATTGTACAGCCAAATCCTGTTGCTGTTCCTGTTGGAGATGTTGCTAAATAATTTGCTTGACTACTACCTTCTAATGCCCATTTGCTACTACTTGCCTCTCCATATTTTATTTTTGTATTAGGAAATATATCGTTATATACTAATACCCCTTCTGTTTTTTCTGATGCTATTGTATCCCTTACTGATTTAGCAAATGTTCCTGATAATGTTTCATTATATGAGCCAGTCATTACTTTTTCTTTATTATTCTGCCCGAAAATCCATTCTACAAGTTTTCCTGCTGTTCTTGATTTACCATGTCTAGGTGGTAAATTTATTACCATTATTTGTTCGTCACTTTGATAAAAGTTCTGTAACTCGTTACACATACTTTTTAAAAAGCTTCTATATTCTTTGTAAAAATCAGGTGCAGTTAATTTACAATATTCAAAAAAATCACGTCTAGCTAACTCTAAACGTGCTTGCTTTATCAATTCTTCTTTTATATTATTCACTATTTACTATCTTCCTTAATTCTTCTGTTGTCATTCCTGTAAATGGATTATTAATTTGTCCTGATACATCAATGTTTTCTTTTGGTTTTTCTCCTATGGTATCTCTAATTATTTCATAAGCCTTAGTATTTCCTCTTTGAGCTTGTTCTATTAATGCTATACTTATTTTGTTTTGTGTATTACCTGTAGACAATAGTAATAACAATTCTTCCTTTAATGTTTTCCTTTCAGCTCTTCTTTTAGCACTAATTCTTCCTCCCTTTTGACTTATCTTTCTCTGTTCTTTCTCGGTTAAAAGCCCAAAAGGTTTTAAATTTTCTTTATTTGGATTACTATTTGCCATTTTTATGCCTTCTTTCAATCTCTCTCAATTCTTTTTCTTCTTTATAGACTACATATATCATCACAATTATTAATCCAATTTTAAAAGCTAACATTTATTTTCCTCCTTAAATTTTTTACTACCTCATTTATAAAATCATTACTACTTGCTACAATTTCGCATATATCTTCAAAATTAAATTCTTTTTTATGTTGATTATGTCCATACTCATATAGCCATACATGTGTTAATTCATGTTTTAATGTCTTTATTATATTAGCTTGATTTTCTAACAACAATATTTCTTGAGTTT
>CANQZZ010000046.1 GCA_947628465.1 uncultured Clostridia bacterium | reverse complement strand
ATTAGCAGCATCCGTTGTTATTTCCACCGCAGCAGCAACATATTAAAAGTATTAGGATTATAATCCAGCAGCAATCTCCACCGAATCCGAATCCACATCCGCATCCTCCTCTGTTTTCTGGCATAGTATTTTTCACCTCCTTGAAACAATTAAGTACATTTGAACTATTCATTTGTATGTCATGATATATATTATTCAATTTTAAAAAATGTGTTACTGTTATGGAAATGTTTGACAATAATTGATATAAGTGCTATAATTATAAAAGTGATACCTAATATTTAAGGTAAATATGAGATTTTTGTATATAATAATAATTCGGAAAAATAATATTATTTGAGAATAATATTAATAAAATGTTATTTAGAGATAAATGCATTTTCTTACATAAGAATAAACAATAATATTTATGATTAATTGAAGCGGAGTATATAAAAATATATTTGAATTCAAAGAATCATTAGTTTAAACCATTAAACTAATTTTTTTGATGCGTGTTAAAATTTTATACAAAAGTAATTATGAAGGAGAGATAGAATGGAAGGAGAATTTTTAAACGTTAGCGAAAATGTAACTAAAGAAAAAGATAAAAAAAGGAGTTATAAACCAAGGAAAAAAAGAAGTGTTCAAACAAATAATGAGCAATTTAAATTCAAAAAAGAAAATTTAAAAATAATACCACTTGGTGGATTATTAGAAATAGGAAAAAACATAACAGTATTTGAATATGGAAATGATATTATACTAGTAGATTGTGGATTAGCATTTCCAGAAGATGATATGCTTGGTATAGATTTAGTAATACCAGATTTAACATATCTAGAAAAGAATAAAGAAAAAATAAGAGGACTTGTAATAACACATGGACACGAAGACCATATAGGAGCAATTCCATATTTGTTAAAGCAATTTAATATACCAATTTATGGAACAAAACTTACTATAGGATTAATCGAAAATAAATTAGAGGAACATAAGTTATTAAGAAGTACGAAACTAAAAGTAGTAAATCCAGGTCAAACAATATCATTAGGATGTATGAAGGTAGAATTTATAAGAATAACTCATAGTATACCAGATGCATGTTCACTTGCAATTCATACACCAGTAGGAACAATAGTCCATACTGGAGACTTTAAAATAGATTATACACCAATAGATGGTGAGATGATAGATTTTGGAAGACTTGCAGCACTTGGAAACAAAGGCGTTTTAGCCCTTATGTCTGACAGCACAAATGCAGAAAGAAAAGGTTATACTATGTCAGAAAGTACAGTTGGAGAAGTTTTAGATAAACTATTTATAAACTGCACAAAAAGAATAGTAGTTGCAACTTTCTCATCAAATGTTCATAGGGTACAACAAATAGTAAATTCAGCAGTTAAATATGGAAGAAAAATTGCAGTTTGTGGTAGAAGTATGATTAACATGATAGAGACTGCAAGAAAATTTGGATATATAAAAGTACCAGACAATGTATTTATAGATATAGATATGATTAAATCTTACCCAGATGAAAAATTAACAATTATAACTACAGGAAGTCAAGGCGAAACAATGTCAGCACTTACAAGAATGGCATCAGGTGAGCACAAAAAAGTTCAAATAACACCAAATGATTTAATAATAATATCTGCAAATCCAATACCAGGAAATGAAAATTCTGTATCAAAAGTAATAGATGATTTAATGAAAATAGGTGCAGAAGTTGTATATAATGCACTAGAAGACATACACGTTTCAGGACACGCATGTCAAGAAGAACAAAAATTAATGCTTAGTTTAGTAAGACCAAAATATTTTATACCAGTTCACGGTGAATATAGACAATTAATAGCACATAGTGAAACAGCAAAGAAAATTGGAGTAGACCCAGATAACATATTTATAATGACAAATGGAAGAATATTAGAACTAAATGAATATGATGCAAAACTTACAGGAACTGTACCAGTTGGAAAAATAATGGTAGATGGATTAGGAGTAGGAGATGTTGGAAACATTGTTTTAAGAGATAGACAACGTTTATCACAAGATGGATTAATAATAATAGTTCTAACAATGGATTCAAAAACTGGAAATGTAATATCAGGACCAGATGTACTTTCAAGAGGATTTGTCTATGTAAGAGAATCAGAAAACTTAATGGATGATATAAAGCAAATATTAAGAGAAGAAATATCAAAATTTGAAGAAAAACATATAACAGATTGGACAACAATAAAAGCATTATTAAGAGAAGAGTTAAGAGACTATGTATATAAGAAAACAAAAAGAGATCCAATGATTTTACCTATCATAATGGAAGTATAAAAAAATAAAAAGACAAAAAAAGAATTATATACTTTTTTGTCTTTTTTTATTTATAAAATATTGATTTTAATAAAAAGTTATGCTATAAAGGTTTTATAAATATTATTTATAAATTAGAATAAATAATATTCATGTAAAAGGGGGAGATATTTATATGGAAACAATCGAACAAGTAAACGAAGACTTTAACGTAAAAAAACCTAAAAAGAAAGGACTAATAATAGGAGGAATAATTGCAGCAATATTAGTTGTTGCAGTTGTATTAGTATATTTTCTAGTACTTGCAAAACCACAATTCATATTTAATAGAGCTATTGATAAAATTTTCAAAGTTGAATCAAAAAGTTATGATTCAGTGAAATTAGAGACAAAAGTAAATGCTTCAATAAAAGCTGAAGATTCAAGCGTGCAACAGCAAGTAGCAGAACTTGAGAAATATAGCTTAAAATTAGGTGCACAAATGGATTATGAAGGAGACAAAGAAATTATTGATTTGGGACTAGAATATGATAATGACAAAGTAGTTGACGCTCAAGTATATCATGCAAACGAAGAAATATACATGTATTTTGATGGATTATTTGACAAATATATTAAATTAAATTTAGAGGAAACGCAAAGAAAACAAATAGAAGAAATATTTGATGTTTTGAATTCAGAAGATAAAGTTGAAAATAATAAAGTAATAACTAAAACAATAAGAGATGAATTAAAAGCACAAATAAACGAAGAAGGAGAATTCGAAAAGGGAAAAACTACAATTGATGTTGGAGAAAAAGAAAAAAGTGTTACAAAAACAACACTTACATTATCTCAAAAAGAACTATACAATGTAATTTCAAATATGTGTTCAAATTTAGCTGAAAATGATAAATTCTTAGATTGCTTTGAAAAATCACCAAAAGATGACTTAAAAGAAATAGCAGAGGAAATGAAATCTCTAGAAACGAATAGTAAAAATAAAATGTCAATATCTTTATATACAAGTGGTTTATTAAATAATTTATTGGCTGTAGATGTAGAGATATATTCTAGCGAAGAAGCAGAAACTGTAACGATATCAGTTGTAAAAAAAGATGATGGTTTATATGCATATACTTTTTCTGTTAAAACAGAAAGCACGAAAGTAGATGCAATAAAAGGTAATATAGAAATAGAAAAAGACAAAGACAGTAGCGATGAAAAATCAGGAAAAGCTACAATAACAATTGAAATTGCTGAAACAGGAACTCTAAAATTAGAAATAGATTATCTAGCAGAATATAACAAAGGCATAGATAAAAAAGATGTATCAAACAGCATAAATATGGAAGAAATAACAGAGCAAGACATACAAAGTATTTTAGAAAAATTAATGGAAAGACCATTAATAGGTGATTTAATTAATAATTTAACAGAAGATAGTATATTTAACACAGATGGAATAGATCAATATTATGAAAATAACGAGATTACCACTTCACAAAATGAAGTAAGAGACGAGGATGATGAATATTCAGTTGCATATTCTGTACCTACAGGCTTTAAATATGAAGAAGAATATTCTAGTAATAACAGAAAATATTATAGCTTAGGAGATTACAATTCAGAATCACAAATTGATGCAAATATAGCTATTAGATGGTATAGTGAAAGTGAATATTACGAAAATATAAAGTCAGATTATGACAATTATAGTACTTTAGAATATTATAAAAATATAAATCTTAGTGAAGATAAAACAATAAACGTAGGAAATAAAGAATTTAAGTACAAAATATTATCATATGAATATAATACTGAATATTATAATGAAAAATATCAAAAAGCATATATATGGTATAAGTTAGATGATGAGCGTATCTTTTCAGTACAATTAGAATCAACAGATACTGAAATAACAGAAGATATAATAAAAGGATTTTTAAATATAGATGTAACGAAATTGAATTAGGAGTTAAAACAAAAATAAATGTGGGATTTGCAACAGGGGAGTTGCAAATCCCAAGTTCTTTAACAATTGAAATACCAAGCAGGCATTTTATCAACATATTTGTGATTATAGGTATTGTATTAATCGTTTTAATATTTATCATTGCAATTTTCAAAAGAAAAAGAACGATAAAAGTTAGATAATGAGAGGAGAGTATAATAAATGGAGAAATTAATAATAATTTTCCTTGAAAATTTGGATAAAATTTCCTTTGTGATTTTTATATTGTGTTTTTTAATCCCAATGATTATACTAAGTGTTAAAAGAAAGAAAAGAAAAATCAAAAGAGATGTATTAGACAAAAAAACAATAATGACAAATTCAGGAATATTAATGAGAATATCATTATCCTTAATCCTTTTGGTATTTTTCATTATTGGATTAATAGTTATTTATGCTACTAGTAAAAGTGAGAATACATTTAATATGATATTTGGAATAATTTTGGGACTTGTTGTGTGCATAATCGCAATTATTGTGATTTTTAAGACAATTAAAATGGTAATAAATGTATTAAATAGAAATTATATAATTATTGAAGATGAATTAATGGATAAGCACTACTATAATGATCATTCCATGGGAGACGAAACGAATAATTCATGCTGGCAATTATATTTTAAGAATTTTTTCAAGACATACAATCAATTTATAAGATATCAAGATTTAAGAGAAGGAAATAATTATAAAATAGGAGATAAATTTTATTTAGTATTTGTAAAGGGTGTTAAACTTCCATATATGTTTGCTGCAAAAGAATATAATTTAGCACAATCTGAAAAAGACAAGTTAAAAACAATAGAGGAAGCAAAAGAATATATTAATTTAAAAGAATTTGTTTTAGAAACAGAAGCACATAGCGAAAAGAAAATCATAAACTCCAAAAAGATAATTAATGATTTTTTCGATAAAAGACAAAAACAAACAGTGTTATTTCTTGTTGCTGGGACATTAGGATTATTGGCATTTGGAATTATAATATATATTTCTAATCCAATTTTGATAGCATTAATAATGATTTTATTCGCATTTGCTATTCTCTTAATGTTGAGTATAGTAAAAATTAAATATTTATTAACGGTAATTAATAATATAAAAAATAATAATTATAAAATAAAAGAAGATGAAGTTGTTTCTTTAAACAATGGCATTAGATATAGCGATTCTAATGAAGTGATTTCTTTTAAATTTAAGAATTATAAGAAAATTGTTTATGCAGATAAAAAAGATTTCCTTGATGTTGTAATTGGGGATAAAATATATTTAGTGTTTGTAAAAGGAGAAAAAGAACCTATAAAAGTTTATAATGTTAAAAATAGTATTTTAGAGAATTAAAAGAAATATTTCCAAGTGTCAGAAGAAAGTAAGGAGATTCCTAATGTTCAATTTTCAAAAAACAAAAAATATTATTTGTTTAATAATAATATTAATAATGTTATTATCAGCTAACTCATTAGCAGTAGTAGAACCAACAAATCAATTCTATGTAAATGATTATGCAGGAGTGTTAACAGAAGAAACCAAAAACTATATAGTGCAAACTAATGTTGAATTGCAGCAAAAAACAAGAGCTCAAATAGTAGTAGTAACAGTATCAAGTCTAGAGAATCAAAGCATAGAAGAATATGCAACAGAATTATTTAGAAAATTCGGTATAGGAGATTCTGAGCAAAATAATGGAGTTTTATTGTTGTGTTCTACTGGCGACAGATTATTTAGAATAGAAGTTGGATATGGATTAGAAGGAGCTCTGCCAGATGGTAAAACAGGTAGAATACAAGATGAATATATTATTCCATATTTAAAAAATGATAATTATGATGAAGGAATAAAAAATGGATTTAATGCAATATTAAGTGAAATTACTAGTGAATATGGTATTAATATAACATTACAAAAAGATGCAGAAAAAATTCAAAATTCATCAACTCTTAGCTTAGAAGAAAGTAAAATAATTGCATTTGTAGTAGCTTTAATAATGACAATAGTTTTAAGTGTAATAATTGGTTGTATATTAAGAGGAAAAAGCATGAAATTTAAGTCTATTTTATTACTAATATATGCTTGCTTTTTAATTTGGTTTATTCATTATATGAGCTACAATGCTGAAGGAGTGGAGGAAATTAATGTTGTTAGAAGAATAATAATACTTTTATTTAATGGTATAGTATTATTAATTTTTACTTTATTAAAACCTAGAAGTAAAAAAAATAGGAAATCAAGTTCATGGTTTAATAATGATTTCTGGAATAATGATTCATTTGGAGGAGATTCATCATTTGGAGGAGGAGGTTCCTCTGGTGGAGGAGGAAGTACTAGAAGTTTTTAATAATATAAAAAAGATATTTGTATCAAAACTTTCAAAGGAAGTAAAATTGCATTTACTTCCTTTTTGTGTTAATATAATGTAAATAAAATAAGAGATAAGGTATAAAAATGAATATAAGAGAAGCTTTAGAATATGCAGTTAATTTATTAAAAGAAAATAATATAAATGAGCCAATAATAAAGACAAGAATAATTTTGGCAAATATTTTAAATAAAAATAAAGAATATATATTAATTCACGAAGACGAGGAATTAGATAGCAGTTTATTAAATAGATTTGAAAATAATATTGAAAAAATATGTAGTGGAATTCCTGTGCAGTATATAACAAATAAACAAGAATTTATGGGATTAGAATTCTATGTAGATGAAAATGTATTAATTCCACAGCCAGATACAGAAATTTTGGTAGAAGAAGTAATTGATATATGCAAAAATTTTAATGTACATAACAATTCATATAAAGATGAAAATAACGAGTGTATTAAAATCTTAGACCTTTGTACTGGAAGCGGGGCAATAGGAATATCAATTGCAAAAAATATAGAAAATTCTAAAATTACATTGTCAGATATAAGCATAAAAGCATTAGAAATAGCAGAAAAAAATTGCAAGAACATTGTAGGGCCAAGTGTAAATAATGAAATTCAAATTATACAATCAGACCTATTTGAAAATATAAATGATAAATTTGATATAATAATTTCAAATCCACCATACATAAAATCTGACGTAATAAAAACTCTAGATAAAGAAGTACAGAATGAGCCAATACTTGCATTAGATGGTGGAAAAGATGGACTTAAGATTTATAGAAGAATAATAGACGAAGCATATAGATATTTAAAAACTGATAGGTGTTTAGCATTAGAAATAGGCTATGACCAAAAAGAAGAAGTAATAGATTTAATAAAAAATACAAAAAGATATACAGATATATATTCAAAAAAAGATTTAGCAGAAAACGATAGAATTATAATATGCAGAAAGGGGAACTAAAATGTCATTTTCTTCAGAAGTAAGAGAAGAATTATTAGAACTTAAAATGTGGGACAACAACAGTAATTTATCTCAGGATGAGCAACTTGCAAGATTACTCGTAAGAGAAGCCTTCATAAAAAAGGGTTTTATAAACGACCCAAATAAAGAATATCATTTAGAAATACTTTTTAAGTCAAAAAAGAAAAAAGAAGAATTAAAAGAAGTAATTAAAAATTTTGGAATAGATATAAAAGAAACAAAAAAAGGTGCAGATTATATGTTATATCTTAAAGATGGAGAAGAAATATCTTCATTCTTAGCACTTATGGGAGCTAACAAATCGGTACTCAAATTTGAAGAAATACGAGTAATAAAAGAAACTAGAAACAATGTAAATAGATTAGTAAATTGTGAAACTGCAAATTTAAATAAAACAATCAGTGCAGCAGTAAAACAAATAGAAGATATAAAAAAATTAAAGAAAAACAAGCAATTTGAAACTTTGCCTGATACTTTAAAAGAATTAGCAAATTTAAGATTACAAAATCCAGATGCTAGCTATGAAGAACTGCGGGAAAATGCTATCAAAACCAATAGGAAAATCAGGAGTAAGCCATAGATTAGAAAAAATATCTCAAATTGCAAATGAGAATTAGTTGGATGCGCACATTGGGGACGTAAAAGATGTGCGAAACTAAACATAGAGGGGACAAAAATGAAAGAACTAGGAATATATGTGCATATACCATTTTGTAAAAAGAAATGTCATTATTGTGATTTTTTATCATTTTCTGGTGCAACAAATTTAATAGAAAATTATATAAAGGCATTAAAACAGGAAATAGAAAAAACAGCAATTGATAACAAAGAATATATAGTAAAAACCATATATTTTGGTGGAGGAACTCCATCTTTTATTGATAGTAAATATATAGTGGAAATATTGCAGTCAATAAGAAACAAATTCAATATACTAGAAAATGCAGAGATTACAATAGAGGCAAATCCGGGAACAATAGATGAGCAAAAGCTAAAAGATTACTACAACTCAGGTATAAACAGGATAAGTTTTGGACTTCAAAGTACAAAAAGTGATTTACTTAAACTTGTAGGAAGAATTCATAGTTATTCTAGTTTTGTAGAAGGATATAATTTAGCAAGAAGAATAGGTTTTAAAAATATAAATGTAGATTTAATGATAGGACTTCCTGTTCAAAGCTTAAGTGATGTAGAAAAAGATTTAGAAAGAATAATAAACTTAAATCCAGAGCACATATCAGTTTATTCCTTAATAGTAGAAGAAGGAACTAAAATCGAAGAAAAAATTAATAAAAAAGAATTGTATTTGCCATCTGAAAAAGAAGAAAGAAAAATGTATTGGGCTGTAAAAGAAGAACTAGAAAAACATGGATACATACATTATGAAATATCAAATTTTGCAAAAGAAGGGTACCAGTCAAAACATAATATGGCATGTTGGAATCAGGAAGAATACATTGGATTTGGACTTGGTGCACATTCATATTTTAATGGCAAAAGATATTCAAATACAATTCACTTCGACGAATACTTTGATTTTCCAGAAAACAGTAAAATAGTTCATGAAGAACAAACTAAAGATGACGAAAAAAAAGAATATATGCTACTTGGTTTAAGAAAAATAGAAGGAGTTAAAATATCAGATTTTAAAAATAAATTTATAGATAACCCAATTTATTTATATAAAGAAGAATTAAACAAATTGGTGAAAAAAGGACTAATAGAAATAGATGCTAACAACATAAAGCTAAGTAAAAAAGGAATAGATTTAGCAAATTTAGTATGGCAGGAGTTTGTGTAATAAAAAGATACAAAGAGGGATTTACCCGATTTGTATTTTTTTATATATTTTTTAGCAATCTGTATTGACAATTGCTAAAATTGGGTATAATATATTAGCAGTTGCAAATAAAGAGTGCTAAATGTGAGGTGAAAATATTGTTAGATGATAGAAAAAAA